>JADGAQ010000042.1:20063-26045 GCA_015231925.1 Magnetococcales bacterium | reverse complement strand
GGCCTCCCTGGAAGGTCGAACACCCCCCACCCTCCGGCTTCCCGGCGTGCGTCTGCCCACCTCCCCCCTGTCGATTTTGGCAAAGATCTCATCGGAAGTGACCGGGCGTCCGAACACTCTGCCGAGGATCTCCCGTATCCGATTCCAGAAGGTCCGCGCCTTGGCCAGCATGCCGGGGATGCCGCGTCCTTCGCCGCGAACGCCGCCCGAACGGAAGTCGGCAAAGGCTTCGGCGATGGCCTCTTCGTCGAGGGCTTCCTCGATCAGGGCCTCGTTTCCGGAAAAGCGTTCCTCGTAGTAGGGGCGATAGGTGTCATCGATGCCGTAGCGTTGGCGCCACACGTTTCTGGCCTGGTCGCGCAGGGTTTGCCACTCGTCGGTTCGGAAAAATCCCATGTTGCGCAGGTGGTGAATCGTTTCGTGGCGGGCCGCCCGCAAGGGGTTGTCCTGGTTCAGGGCCACCCGGATCAGGTCGAGCAGGCTGGTGTAGTCGCCCCCGGTGCGGATCTCCTTGCCGTCCACCGTGGCCACGATCACCTCATCGACGATCTTCACCCGGGCGTGGGGAGCGATGCGTTCCAGCAGCCCCCGCACTTCCCGTTCGATCTCGGGGAGTTTGGCTGCCGCTTCCGGAGTGAGGGTGGTGGTTGGTTTGTCACTCGGAATCGAGTTGCTATCCGGCGTGGATAGGGTATCGTGTGCGTGGGCTCTGCTTTGCTCTCGACTCTCGTTTCCCGCAGCCGATTTTGAACCCGGTACGCCAGAAGCGTGATCCTGCAGCGAAGCGGAGCTTTCTGTTTTCCTGAGTAAAGGATTTTTGTTGCCTTCCTCCGGGGAGGTGGTATTCTGCTGTTGGGCTCTGCCTTGGATCGGTTTGCCCTCAGGAGCGCCAGATCGCGAATTCTGGGCCGTGGTCGGAGGGGTCTCCTTTCCAAGCGTGGGGCCTTCTTCTTTTTTGAAAGAGTGGTCGTAATATTTCGTGCCATCGAACCTTTCTTTGGCGACGAGAATCACCCCGAAGCTTCTTGCCCCGATCTCAAGATTCACCTCGTAACGATGCACCGCCCTGGTATTGGGGTCGTCTTTGTTGTCTACCTCGATCCCGACTTTTCGTGCGTTCGCAATCAACTCCGGAATCGCCACGATGGATCGAATCAGGTCGTCCGCTCCGTGGCTGATCGTATGCTTCACCCCGGAGGTGGTCACCTCGATCCGGTCCCCGCTATCCTGGTTGGTGTAGGTCTTCCCAACAAAATCCCGCTTCGCCCGCTCCAGGGCTTTCAGGCGGAACTCCTTCACGGTATTGAAGGCACCCAGCTCGTCACCCGTGATGCGGACCACGGCGGCATCATCCCGGAGGATCGCAGGCCGGACATCGCCTTTTCCACCCTTCACAGCTTGCTTCCCATCGTACTCCCGCAACACCCAGGCGTTTTCCCCGGTCTGCACGACAGTCAGGTTGCGTCCCTTCATGTCCGCGCGATTGCTGGCCGCCAGTCGGGCGGATTTCTCGCTGGGGTATGGTTTTCCGGTGGTGGCAAGGTGATCCGTATAACTCCCGGCAGGAACGCTTTCTCCGGAAACGGAGGGGGATGTTTCCGGCGTACCGCTCTCCGGCTGCTTCAAAAACCGGATGCGCAGATGCGGTTCCCCGTTGATCTCGATTGCGGCCTCGCGTTCCTCTTGGGTGGAGAGCGACGAGTCCCCCAGGGAGGCGACGGCCTCTCCCCGCTGCAAGGCTTCCCGCAGGGTCTTTTTGAAGGGTTCCAGAGGAGGAGAGCCAACCTCCCGATGCACCTCGGCGATGCGGGGGTCCAGCCATCCATTCCGGGCCACCAGCCGGTCATAAGCTTGGCGGATGGTGGTCAGGGAGGAGGTGTTTTCGTCGGCGACAACGGGCTTGATATTTTCTTCGGATGCGGTAGTATTGGCATCAAGACTCTGTTTGTGGCCCCAGCGCTCATAAAGGGGATCGGTCTCAGTGGCCACGGACCGTTGAGAGCTTGGGCGGCGCCCTTCCTCCCACAACGGGGTCTTGTTATCCGTCTTGCTATTTTCTCCAGATGCGGTAGCATTGGCTTTAGGTTCTGCTGTGGCCCCGCGCTTGAGGGGGTCAGTTTTCACCGTGACCATGGACACGGGTTGGCGAGGATCGTGTGTGCGCGACGCCTCCCACGGTGGGGCCATGTCATCCGTCTTGCTATTTTCTCCAGATGGAGTAGCATGGGGGTCAAGACTTTGCTGTGGCCCTAACGCAGATACGGGGTCGGTCCTTGTGGCCACGGGCCGGTGAGGGTCTGGTCGGCGCCCTTCCTCCCACAACAGGGTCTTGTTTTTCAGGTATCCTTCCCTGGAAACCAGTCCGCTCCGCACATCGTAGAAACCTCCCGTATTGTCCGGCATCAACTCTACAAAAGCGATGAGGGCCTTGCCGTTCCGCTTGGCGAGGATCTTTGAATTGCCCGTTCCCCGGTAGATGGCATTGAAGTTCTGCCCTACGTCTTCGATCAACTCACGAGCGTTCTGGTATCCAGCCTCTTCTAGTTGTCGAAGCCTTTCCGGGCGATTGATATGTTTTTCCCCAGGGGACTCTCCTTCGGACCTCAGCCGGATCGGCCCCGGCTGTCCACCGATGGCCACCGCCTGCTCCGCGTTGATCTGTCCGAAATCGACGGATCCCGTCGAGGTGCGCACGAACCCGTCCGGCAGCAGGTCCGCCAGAGCCTCACGAACCTTGGCTTCTTGGGCCTTGGGAAAGGTCCAGCCCTTTTTTACGGCATGCCAGAGGGGATTGTGGTGGGTGGCCTGTTTGACGCGCTCCTTGTAAGCCTGGTTCGGGTCCAGCACGACGAACTCTTTGTCTGACAGGGGCTCGATGCGCAACGGTGGCGTGGAGGGTTCGGGGGTGTCCCGATGAGACTCTTCGGGAAGAACCTGTTGTTCCGGAGAGGGAGAGGGAGAGGAAACGGCCTGGGAGGTTGTCTTCTTGCGCAGCACCCATCCGCCTTCCACCTGGGCCGGGGCGTATCCCTGCCCCTGCAACGCCTTGCGCATGCGCAGAGAAAGGGCGGCGGATTTCTCGGTCGCAAACGGCTTCCCGCCAATGCCCAGGATGTCGTCAGGCTGGAGAGGGGTTACGGCTTCACTTCGCTGAGGCTCTGCGGGAAGAACCATCGCTTCCGGGGAGACGGCACTCGGAGCGGGCAACTCCCCGGAGGATGCGTCAACCTTCGCGCCCTGCCGTTGGTCGCTTTCGGAAACGGCCGTATCGGCAACCGTAGCCGTCGCGATGGGTGCGGCGGGTCGCTTCGGCACTCGCGGACGCGGCAACCCGGCCTTGAAGGCCCGAACGGCGGCCTTGGGATCGAGCCCGTTCTGCTTCGCCATGCTTTCCACCTGCCGGAGCAGCGCCTCCCAGGCCTGGAGGCGTTCCTCCTCCGGGGTGAGAGCCGGTGCCGGAGAAATGGCTTGCGGGGTATCCGTGACCGGAAGGACGGTCTCTTGTCCCGGCGACTCTCCGGGTTTTCCGGAAGGTTCGATCACCGCCGCCGGCTGGGTTGCAGGCTCCTGGACCGTATTCCCGGAAGTCTCTGGTTGCCTGGCAACCACCGGACCGCCGGTCGGCGCGGAATTGGGGGTCGCTTCGGTCTGGATGGTGTCCGGGTCCAACAACGCGATGGCCCCGCTTTCGCGAGCGGTCTGGTTGCTGGCAGGTATTTCGACCGGGGCAACCTGCAAGGAATCCTTGTTGGTTGCTTCGGAAAGCGGATTCTGCACTTCAAGACCGATGGCCTCGGGAGAATAGTCCGGAGCCTTGTTTTCAGCAGGGGGGGCTGTCTCCGAAACCGCTCCTTGCGGCGCGACAGCAACCTTCCCGGAAGCCGCGACGGGCGGAAGCGGCTGGATTTGCACACCACCCAACCGGGAGAAGAGTTCGTCGATGACCTGCCCGTTGTCCAGTTCCACCCGCATTCCCGCATCCAGGGGGTTATCCCCCTCCTGGAAGGCGTCCGTCACGGTACCGGTCATGACGGCTCCGTTGGGCAACGTCACACTCACCCGGGTGTTGACCCTGGGGAAGCCGTTGCGGGCCAGAATGGCGTCGGCTCTGCCGGTGGCTTCTGTTTCCTGCATCACCTGACGACCCTGGGCAATCAGGTGGGTGGGGATGGGGGAGGCCTCGTCTTCCGGGGTGATGACGGGCGGCGATGAGGCCGCCCGGGCGCGTTCGCCGGGAGGTCGCGGGACAGGCTGCGGGACAGGCTGCGGAGTGGGTAAGCCCTCTTCCTGGTCCTTGACGAACGGGTGGGCTGCCGCTCCCAGCGTGCCGCCCGCCATGGCCCCTATAATTCCCGCATCGATGATGCGTTGCCCTGCCTCGCCAAGAGTCATCTTGTCGCCGATGACTCCGGCATCGTATCCGGCTTGCAGGGTTTCGGTAACCATCTCTTCGGCACCTTCAGCACCTGCCGTTTTCAACAGTCGCTTCAGGAACACGCCACCTTTTTGCATCAGGAAGCCAAGCGGAACATGCTCACCAATCGTTTCGGTGATGGCTGTGAAAAGTCCATCCGCCTGCGCCTGCTCGTGGGTGCGTCCCTTCGCCAGGCTCTCGCCGTATTGGTTTCCGCCCGCGTTGGCCGCCATGACGGACAGGCCGACATTCGTGCTGCGTGTCAGGAGACCCGCCGCAATGGCAGGCGTCATCTCGCCAACAGCCCTCGCGGCGCTCCCGACGTACCACTTGCCGGAACGGTCCGGAACATTGGGCTGGTTGGCCTGGATGGCAGAATGAGCCTCGTCGTACATCCCCTTTCCGGTAGCGGTGAGGGGGGAGCGGTTGGCCTCTTGAATCTGGGGAGTCAGGTCGGCAATTTCCTGGTCCGACTGGCCGGTCGCGGATAACGCCTCCTGCATAGCAGTGGTCTGCATTTTCTCCATGTTGGTCCCGACCATCCGAACCAACGAACCCGCCCCGGCCTTGAAACTGTCGGGCACATTTTCCAGGCTCTTGCGCAACGTGGTTCCCCAGGAGTCTTCCTGGTCCGGGGTCAAAACCGTTGCGCCGACCCCCGGAACGTCCTGCCCAACTGTCGGGCCGCGTGAATCAGCCCCTATCGGCACGAAGTCATCCCCAAGATCATCGATACGCGGGTACATTTTCGGCTCTTCGTTGCCTATCGGCACGAAGTCACCCCCAAGATCATCGATACGCGGGTATAATGCCATTCAGATCTTCCTACTTCAGAAACCGGGTTCCGTCTGGATTCTGCCAAACGCCCTTGTCACCTTTTTTGCCAATAAGCTTTGCTCCTGGTTTTTCAGCCACCATTGCAGCCGCTTCCGGTTGAGTGGCTTTCCCCGGAGGAGGCGCACCCTCCTTCACGGCCAACAACCCCATATCCCGCATTTCCGTTGCTCTTCTCCGGGTTTCGGCTGGGTCAGGCTCCACGAAGGGAATCCAGTCTTTCCACCCCATCTGATGCCGTGCTTCCTGTTCGGCCTGACTCATGAGGTCGCGGCTTGGCAAAGCATTCGCCCTTTCCCTATCCGCCGCCTCTCTTGTTTGTCGAAACGATCCTTCGGGAAGTGGAGTGCCAAGCGCATGCATGGCCTCTTCAAGAAGGACCGGATTGACACTTCTCGATTTCCCCCCAGTGACGGGATCCGTTGTCTCGACCGAAGTACGCTGCATCGCAATATCAAAGTTTTTTGAAGTTCTATCTTTGTCTTTTACGGCAGTCTCCTCCCTGACTCTTTCCAGCGCCCCGGCGTTGCTCAAGCCCTGAACTTCGCGTCGGCCAGCAACCTCCGCATTGGTTCGCTCCAGCGCCCCGGCGTTGCTCAAGCCCTGAACTTCGCGTCGGCCAGCAATTTCCGCATTGGTTCTTTCCAGCGCGGCGGCATTCTGTCCCGCGTTCAACAGGCCCATCCCCTCGAAGTACTGCCTCTGCTCCTTCGCCTTGTTTTCCGCATCGATGG
>JADGAQ010000042.1:0-19963 GCA_015231925.1 Magnetococcales bacterium | reverse complement strand
CCCATCCCCTCGAAGTACTGCCTCTGCTCCTTCGCCTTGTTTTCCGCATCGATGGTTCCCTTGAGGCGGGTGTTGGCCTGGTCCATCTCGGCGCGATACTTCTCCCGCGCCATGAGGCCTTCCTGTTCCAGGCGCTTTTTACCCACCTCTTTCGCTCCCTCGCCGAGGCCCTCAAAGCCACCGGCAAGGCCGTATGCCAGAAGTCCATACCCACCCATGTCAGCCCCTCCCGCCCATCATCTGACGAAGTTGCCCGGAGCGGTCCATCTGCTGAATCCGACCCAAATCGTCCTGCACCGTCTGCGGGTTGATCTCGCCGGACTGCCCCTTCATGTCTCCGTACAGATCCACCGCTTTGAAGAAGGCCTGCTCCAGTTGCTGTTCGTTGAAGCGGGCCACACCCTTTTTTTCGGCGAGATCGGCGATTTCTTCCAACAGCGCCTTGCCGCCGTGCATCAGCACATCGCCGGAGAGCGGCTTTCCGGCCTGTTTGGCCGACTTCTCCAGGGTATCCACCAGCATGACGGTGGTCCGCGCCAACCCGTCGACCGGATCCCCGGCGGCGATGCGCTCCAGAATGGCCTCCGGCCCGCCCTTCGGGCCGTAGATCGCCTTGTAGCCGTTGTCGACGAAGCCTTCGTATTGCGCCTGCTCCTCCGGGGTGACGTTCGAGGCCTCCTCCTCTCCCGCCATGACGGCGGGGTTTCCGGTGGTGGCTCCCGGCGGTTGACGCATTCCACCCCAGCCCGGAGGTTGCGTACCGGAATGCGGTGCGCCCATATCCAACAGACCCCTGTTCATGATCGTCTCCTTCAGGCCCGGTAGAGCAGGCTGTTCGGTGCCACAACACCCCGGTAACTGGCACTGAGTTGTTCCTGAGTCCGCCGTTGCTCTGCCAGTTTCTTGTCAAGCATCTCTTCTTCATTCTTGGCGGTGAAGTAACTTCCGGCCCCCTTGGCGACACCGCCAAGCACCTGCCCGCCAAGCATCATCTTTTCGGTGTTGGTCATGCCGGAGAGGCCGGAGGACAGCAACCCTTGCCCCTGGGTGGGATCCTGGGGCAACGGCGTGGCGGGAGCGACTTTCGCCAGCCAGTCTCCTTTCCCGGCCATTTTCTGAACATAACCGGCACTGCTGGACATGTCCGGTGGGGCCAGACCAGCCGTCGCGTCACCGATGCCTGTTGCCGCCCCGGTCGAGGTTGCCCCGGTCGTGGCCGCTCCGGTCGGCACATTCATGTAGCCAGTCACGCCGCCCGTAACCGCGCCCATGGCCGCACCGGTGAGCATCCCCTTGCCGATGTTGCCACCCGTGAGGGCGGAGGTGGCTCCTCCGATAATGGCTCCCGTCGCAGCCTGGGTTGCCGCTCCGGCAATGATGCTTTGGGCCGTTGCGCTCAACCCCAAACTGCTTGCCGCCGAGGCGGCCATGGATCCGAAAGAGGCGGTTGCCCCTCCCGCCGCCGCTGCCCCTCCCGCCGCGCCGAAACCCGGCATGGCGAAAGCCGCCGTGCCAAACGAGAAATAGATGGCCGCCGCCGCAATGACATAGGGAGCCACCTTCTTGGCCACCTTGACCACCGACTTGAACGCCTTGCCGATCGAACTCACCACACCGCTCATCGAACGATCCTTTCCTGGTAAATGCCGCCGATCAACTTCAAGCCCGCCCGTTCGTAGAGCCTGCCCACCCGTTGCCAGTCGCCCACCTGGGAGCCGAGCTGCATGGAAATGACCACCACCTCCGTTCGGGCTCGGGCCCATTGCAGAAAGGCCTTCAGCATCTCCCGCCCGCACCCCATTCCCTTCTCCTCGGAAACATAGAAGAGCCGGTCCGTGGCGGCCATGGCCTTGGCCCAGCCGTAGATTCTCCCCACCTCGCCAAGCAGCACGCCGACGATTTCCCCCCTGTCGTTCTCGGCCACCCGCAGGAAGCGGTTTGGCGAACGCATGCTGGCCAGCAGTTCCTGGTTGAACAATCCCGTATCGAACTCCACATCGGCGAACGGTGTCCTGGCCAACGCCTCCAGGGCCAGCTCGCGAATGGCGGGGATGTCTCCCGCCCGTGCCTGCCGCAGGATCACCATGTCATTTGCACCCCGGAGAAGAGGTTGGCGATCTGTATGTCCTTGGCGCGGATGTTGGAGATGTCGTTGATCTGCTGCTGCCGGGTCGGGGCGTCCAGATTGGTGTTGGCCATGATGGCGTTATAGCTGTCGGCATAGTTTTTCTCGAAGGTCGCCACCGACTGCAGCGTCGTCTTGTTCTGTTCCGCCGCGAGGGCCTTCTCCTTCAACGCCGTGTCGGCCCCCACCTTGAACTGCTCCAGGGACATGGTGTCGGCGGCATCCTGCTTCTTGAGCGCTGCATTGTGTTGATAGCCGATGTCGAGCAATCCGGCCTGATGCTTGTAGCCCTGATCGGCCAGTTTTGTGTCCTGGTCGAATTTCTGAGTTGAGATGTGCTGCTGCTGCCCGAAATCCTGAAAGGAGAGGTTTTTCGCAGCCGTCTGACTGGCATCCTGCTGGGCGATGGGCAACGCCGCCTGAATGGCCGCCGACTCTCCGGCCTGAACCCCCATGGAGGAGTTCATCAAGCCACGGCTGTTCGCGGCGGCCAAACCGCGCTGTTTGGCCTGGGTCAGATAGGGTGAACCCACGCCGAGCAGCCCGGTCATGTTTTTTGCGACGGAGTCCTCCTCCGGCTTCCAGGTGCCATCCGGATTAAACGGCATGGTCGTTCTCCTTTACCGTACTGATCTTGTTTGGCATTTCTCTACGCCACGCGATATCCGGAAAAGCGGGTGGTGTAGCCCGCGCCCACGGTGACATCCGCATCCTTGGCCCCGCCAGCCACCGTGTAGGTGACATAGGCCGTATCGCCCGCATCCATTTTGCAGGTGACGGAGGCGGTGAAATAGGCGGTGCCGGAGACGTTGACGTTTCCTGGATGGTAATCGACCAGGGCCAGGGTGAAGTTGGAGGTGACCAGGTTGAGCTGCAACCCGGTCTTTCCGGCCAGACCGGAACACTCCACGCAGACATCGAAGTGGAAGCAACCGGTGACCGGCGCTGTGAAGACGTTCGGCGAATAGTCGGCATTGTCGTCGAAGTCTTCGGTTCCGAAAGGCACGGTTATTGTCGTTCCATCCCCTGTTTGATTGGCCAGTCCGGTGGTCTCTCTGGCGAAGAAGTTGGACCACGAACTCCGCACCGGCGTCCGCGAGGGCGAAACCATTTGGAACTGGGTGCCGTCGTAGACGACTTCCACCACGTCGCCGGAGGCGATATCCCCCGCGACCAGGGGTTGTCCCTGTTTTTGGATGGCTTTGGCGGACAGGCCGTTTACAGCCAGGGTGCAGGCGCCGGTGTTGGTGTTGGCCGCTTTGAAGAGGAAGCGCATATAGCGCACATAGGTCAGAATGGCCGGGGTTGGGGCAATGGCGCAGGCATTGGTGGTTCCGGTGTCGTCGCAACCAACGATGACCGCTGCGCCGGCCAGAGTGGCGCTGGCGGAAGCGGAGGAAGCAGAGGTGGCGGCAGCGGAAGCGCTGGCGGAAGCGGAGGAAGCGGAGGTGGCGGCAGCGGAAGCGCTGGCCGAGGCAGCGGCAGCACTCGCCGCCGCCTCGGTGGCCAGAGCTGCAGCGTTGGCCACCTGGAAGTTTGTCCCGTCGTAGCGCAAATCGACGATCTGTCCAGCCACGATATCATTTGCGACCAGGGAGGAGCCGTCGTGCCGTTTGAGTGCCTTGGCCCCCAGGGCGTTGACATTGATGGTGACAGGTCCGGTATTGGCATACACGGCCAGGAAGCAGACATGCAGGCCGGCGGTGTAGGTCACGGTTTCCGGGAGGGTGACGGTGACCACATCAGCGGTTCCTCCCACGGATGAGGCGTAGCAGACGCGATCCGCGTTGAGAACCTCCTCATCGGGCACCTTGTCGAAGGCGGCCTGCGTCGCGCTGGCCAGGTCGGCGAGATGCTGCGCCCGGGCGTTGGTGTGTGCCGATGGTGGGGTGTAGATCAGAGGAATGGTCACCGCAATCCCCTCCTGGAATAGGTGAAGGTGATGCCGTGGAAGATGTGAGGATCTTCGTAAGTCGCCTGAGAGACCACGGTGATGGAGATGTTGTTGCCCGAGCCGCGCAGCTCGCAGACGGCGGTTCCTTCGGTTGGGGACGACCATAAAAAGGCGTCCCAGTTGGCCTCGCTCCAGAAGCCTCCCCCACCCCGCACATCGAACTCCCGCAGCGTGCCGCTGATACCGGAGTCGCCGTAGGCGTATTCGGCGGTCATGCCCAGGCGGGTGCCGCTGGCGGCGTCCACCTCCAGAACGGCCTTGTGGAACCGTTTGTTGAAGCTGGGGCTGCCCATGTGGTTGAAGGCCAGCCGGGCGAAGGCCGACACCTCGCTCCCGTCGAAGCTGGTCCCGGCCTCCATCTCGTAGACGAAGCCGTCATCGGAGCCGAAGAGCAGTACCTCGTTTCCGGAGGCGTCCTCTCCGGAGCAGGCGCAACGCACCACCTTGCCGAGGTTGAAGAGGCCGCAGCGGGGCACTTTGCCCCCCAGGTAGATGGCGAGCCCGCTGCCGTCGGAGAAGAACAGGCGATAGTGGTTTTGGGAGCGCACCCGCATGGAGCCGGTGGCTGTGACGCCTGCTTTGCGTTTTGCGTCCAGCCAGGGTTGTACCATGTCGGAGACGCCACCCATGCCGAAGTCGCCGAAAGCAGCGGTGGTGGAGAGTCTGCGCACCCCCAGATCATCCAGATGGAGGGGCTGGGCGATC
This sequence comes from Magnetococcales bacterium, assembly GCA_015231925.1. Lineage (NCBI taxonomy): Bacteria > Pseudomonadati > Pseudomonadota > Magnetococcia > Magnetococcales > Magnetococcales bacterium. Next base: position 15,179 of record JADGAQ010000042.1, on the reverse strand, counting down.
TTCTGCGCGGTCCACTCCACCGCGCCGGAATCGGAGGTGATGACGGCGAGAACGAAGTCGTCCGCGCCGGTACCGGACAACTGGCAGACCTTGTTGCGTCCGTAGACGATCAGGCTGCCGGCGTAGTCCGGGATGAACCCGGTGATCTCCTCGCCGATGCCGATCTCCCCCGCCCCGGTCAGCACGCTCCACTGGCAAGGCTCTCCCAGGGAAGAGAACTGCAATGATCCCCCCGGAAAGGCCAGAAACAGGTGGTTGCGATGCACGGCGATGTGGTTGGGCTGATCGGTGGTCATGCCGGTGCGAATGGGCGTGAAGGTGGTGCCATCCCACTCGAAAGCGGTGCCGACGCCATTGCAGCCGTAGAGGCGGAAGCGGTCGGAAGAGCCGTAGAAGTTGTGGTTGACGAAGTCGTAGCGCCCGCCGGGTGGCAGGGTGATGGCGGCTTGCGCCCCGCTGGCTTTGGCGGAACCGCTGGCGCTGGTGATGGTTTCGGCGGCCTGAAAGGTGCCGCTCGGGGAGTGGACCACCAGATATCCGGCGGCATCCGCCGTGCCCCAGGCCCCGGAGGTGACGATGACACGTTTGACGGTGGCGGTGGCCCCGGAGGTGCCCCCCGTGACAGTCTGCCCCTCGGCGAAGGCGGCGCTGCCCAGGGTGAAGTCGAGGGTGTAACCCAGACTCACCGAAGCCCATCCGGAGGTGGTGGATTTGAACATCTGCCCTGCCGTGGCTCCGGCGTTGTCGCGGAAGGCGTAGCGGATGCCGTTGTAGACCCAAACCCCCCGAATCGGGCCGGAACCGGAGAGGCTGCCGATATCGGACCGGGTGGCCTCGATGGCGGCACGCAGCCAGGTGGTGTTGTCGCTGTCGTTGTCGGCTCCCCGGTTGGCGGCAACGCCATCGGCGAAACACTTGGTCACACCGGAAACACGCAGGGCCTCGTTGTCCTGAAAGGTGCCGTTGAGGTTGAACAGCACCAGGTACCCTGCCGCATCCCCGCCGCCGTAGCTGCCGCTTGCGACCACGGCCCCGATCAGGGCCTCGGCGGTGGCTGCGGAGGTGCCCCCGGCGACGATATCGCCCTGGGCGATGGCAGCGGTAGCGGCATCAAATCTCAACACCCAATAAGAGGCCTTGGAGGGAGCGGGCCTGCCGTCGCAGCGCTCGAAGCCCGGAATGCGCTGATAGCCGCGCTGGATCGGCAGATAGTTCTCCACCTCGATGAGGTTTCCCGCCGGGGTGCGAATGGCCGGAGAGATGCGGTCCAGCCCGCCGTCGAGGGAGAAGAACTTGGTTTCGTGGGCCATTACGCCAGGGCTCCGCCGATGCGAGGTTTGGGAAGTTGATCCATTTCCAGATCGCCCAGGGCGGTCAGGTACTGCATGAAGACATCGGCCACCAGAGTACGGGCGGCCTCGTCCTGTCTGGCGAATTTATCGGTGGCCAGCAGGGCGATGACCCGGTGATGTCGGGCCGGACAGCCCGGCACATCACCGTTGGCGGCCAGCACCTGCGGAGCGGCCCGATACTCCCCGCGCAGGTGGTAGATGCCGTCCGGAATCGGCCCGAGACAGAACTCATTCTGCGGGCTGATGGAAAAGTGAACCGGCCTCCCCTGATCCTGAACCCCCCTGCCGTAGTAGCGACGGTAGAGATCCCACTCCACGAAACCGATCGGCCCTTCGTCCGCCACCCCGGTCGACTCGGCGTAGAGGGTCATGTTTCCCGGCAGGGTGATCCAGTTGGCCAGATCGGAGATGTTCCAGGAGCCGCTGGTGTATCGGGCGGTACCGGCGGTGGTCAGAGGGGTGGCCGCTTCCGGGAACTCCTTTTGCAACCACAGCCACCCGACATGCTTGTTCTGGATCTCCAGCCAGGCCTCCGCCACCAGGACGACGATATCCGCCAGCCTGCCGGTTTGGCCGACGACACTGGTCGGCAGCAGGCCGTCCACCACACCGGTGGCGCGGGCCACCTCCTGGCAGAGTTGGAGGTAGGTCACTCTTCAAACCCCTCATCGGCATAGGTTTCGAGTTCACCGCTCACCCTGCCGCATTCGACCTCGAGGACATTGAAATGGTATGCCGGCACCTCGCGAGAGGTGATTTCCGGGATTTTGGTGTCATCTTCACCCGGCTCCTGCTCGTAGACCACCTTCACGGCGTTGCTGAGGGCCGCGGTCAGGAACGGCAACCTTACCCGTTGGGGAGTAGCACGCTTCACGATGATCGGCGTGCCGTTGACACTCAGGAAAACGGGCTTGTCGCCATCCTTACCTTCCACCGTGGGGATAATGATGGTCACGAACGGTTGAAGAGCCCATGGGATTTTTGCCTGGCGATAGATCTCCCCGTCGTTGCCGCGCAAAATGTGGCCGTTTGGTTCGCGGTATTTATCGGGGAAGGTGGTATCGCTCTCCTTGAAGAAGAGGGAGCCGCCATCAGCGAGGTAGAGACGCTCATGCAAATGGCGTTTTCCGGGGCTCTTTTCGCTGGCTGGCACGCTCTTGGGGGCATCCTCCCTGACCTCGATGGTCTCCTCGTCATACCCGGAATCCCGAATGCGCCGGACCAGATCGGTGATCTTGCAGGTTTGGGGAACCTCCAAACCCAGGTGGGTAATGGCGAAGTGGCGCAACTGGGCGGCGGTGGCCTTGTCGATGGCGATTTGCGGCATGAAACGAACTCCTGGAATGCGGTGGTTTAGACGGTGGCCGAGAAGGGCGTGGCCTCTGTGCCGGTGGCGGCGCCACGGACATCGACATGCCACAGATTGGCGGCGATATCCTCGATGACGGCCAGAGCGCCCCGATAACCCCCGGTGGTGGTGCCGTTGAGGGTGATGGTGTCGTCGCTGGCCCCGGCGGTGAAGGCCGATACGGAGGAGTCGGTATCGTTTTCCCAGAATGCCGATCCGGTAATCACGTCCGAGGCGTTGGCCACTTTGATGACCAACCCGACCGAAGTGATGGTGGTGCCGACGATGATACGGAACCGCGCCCCGGACCCGGTGGCGGCGGGCAGGGTAATGGTTGACCCGTCCGCCTTGTTGACGGTGATGGTCTTGCCGTCGTGGGTCGCCTCGGTGAGGGAAAGGGTGGCCGCCGTGAGGTTGACCAGTCGCCCGGAGGTATCGCAGGCACGGTTGATTTCGGAGGCGGTTGCGGTGATGGCGGTTCCGGCCCCGGAGCCGAGTTTCAGGCCGCCATCAGCCACCACCAGGGTATCGAGGTTTTTGTTGCTGCCGAGAATGGCCGCTTTGGAGGCGGTGGCGGTCCCGGCGGTTGGGCCGATGCGGTCCAGGATCTCGCGCATCAGGGTTTCCAGGTCGTTTCGGCTGCCCCTGGCGGCCTGACCGGCCCGGTTGATCAATTCGCTTAACACGAAAGCCATGAGTGAAGCTCCTTTTCAGGTAGTGGCCGGGGTATCGGTTCGCGACACCCCGGCCTTTCCGGACGAAGCACCTCGATCAGGAGGTGCGCAGGGCCACGATGGCCAGCAGTTTGGCGTCCTCGCTGATGCCCGATCCGATGGTGATGCCCGGTGCGGCGGTGGCCGAACCCAGATAGGCCGAGATGCCCGTATCCGAGGCCACCTCGGTATCGATGTCCTGACCCGGCGTGGACAAGGCGGCCCCGGTGGCGTCGTTGGTCGAGGTGGAACCCTGGTAATAGATGTTTTCCGAGGTGAAGGTACCGGTCACCGAGTTGGCGTCGATAATGAGCGTTCCCGCCGCATCGCCGCCCGCCCAGGTACCGGTATCGGCCAACACCTTCACCACCCGTGCGGTGGCCCCGGAGGTGGCCCCGACGATGATATGTCCCGCCTTCAGCTCATTGGTTCCGCCGGAACTGAAGGCCATGGTCTTGCTCGACGGGTAGCCGATATTGATCACATCCCCATCGGTGATGTTGGTGACGAAGACGACTCCGGGCACAAATCCCAGGGAGACATCCAGCGCCGCACCCGTGCCGTAAGCCCAGTCAAGTTTGTGTTCCATTCACTCATCCTCCTTCATGCGTCATGCAGAACTTACTGTTTGGTCGCGGCCACTTCCAAGCGAGCCATCCAGGCCTCGTTGAGGATTCCCGCACCAAACCGCCACTTCGACCCGACAAAGCCTCGCTGATTGAGCGGATCGCTCTTGGACATCATGTCAACCGGGATGATGATCGGTTCGATGGAGGCGTTGTTCAGGCCCATGTTCGCCTTGAGGCTGATATAGGCGTAGGCCTCGCGGGCAAAAAACACGACGGGATAGACATCCGCCGAGGTTCCGGAGGAGGAGATCATCTCCGTTCCGGAACCGGACTTTGCGCCACCCGCATCGATGAAGGGGGTGAGATCGGGAGACATTACGAAGCGCACGCTCTCCAAACAGCCAAGCTCGTATTCGCTGAGGGCGCTCCGTTGCCCGTATTCCGCGACCGGCGTAAATCCGGGCAAGGCCCGGATGTCTTGCTCGCAGTTGGTGTGACACACCGCCACGAAGGAGGCCTCGATCGGCCGGGTGCCGAAGTCGGGGGAACCGCTCTGGATGGACGTGATCTTCTTGGCCTTCTGGGCGTTCAGGGCCCGGATGACGGCCTGCACCTTGGTCTTGGAGATCGGGGTGTTGACATCGGTACGCGCTGATCCGTTGGCCAAAAACACGTTTGTCCCAGCCCGGAGAACCCCCCACAAAATGGCTTCGTTGCTGGCGACGACGTGTTCACCCTCCAAAGTGATCAGGTCATCCTTGACGAAAACGCCGTAGGGGTCGATGTCGAGTATTTCGTCCGAGATCGGCACTACGTGACCGTAGGGCAGGATCTGGATGCGTTTGTTGGTGTAGCGAATGGTGTCGCCGGAGGGGGTGATGCCCTCCACGAGAGGCGTCGGGTTGACGGCATAGGGTTCGGCCCGGCGGAATTCGGTGGTGTCGCCGTTGTTTTTGGGAATGGTCTTGCTCATGCCAAACTTCTGCAGCACCTCGTACACCACACCCCGCGAAAGGGCCTTCTTTTGGAAGTGGATCACCGTGCGGCGATCCGGTGCGATATTGGCTCGTGTATTCAGGTTCATGTTGAATCTCCATCTTGGAGGCATGCCGGGCATGCCCCCGTGGGATAGGAACGCCTCACGGCGCGCTTTTTAAGGTTCAGACCGGTATCTGGTCCCAGATTGTTCTGTCATCCTGTCCCGAGAGTTCCGGCTGTCGGGAGACCCGGTCCGGAATGGTTCGGGCGCCCTTCTTCTGCAGTGCCCGCCTTGCGGCGAGCGGGTTGTTGCTGGTCATCGACTCCTTGTATCGGGTCAGCAGGTCCGAGGTGGCGTGCAGATCCTTGCCGGCCACCGCCAGACGCAGGTACTCCGGGGCCTTGGCGAAGTAGGCTTGGAAAGCCTCCGTGCGCACGATCTCGTGGCGGTCGGGGTGTATCCGCGTCAGCTCGTCCGCCAGGGCCTGCTCAACCTCCCACTGGTCCCTTGCGGACTGGTCGGAGGAGATGGTGCTGGCGACGGAGTCGAAACGCGCCAGACGCTCTTCGTAGGCGGCCAGTCGCTTATCCATGGCGTCGAAGAGTTCCGGATAGGCCTCGCGGGCGCTCTGGTACTCCTTGTCCGGATCCTGCTCTTTTCCGGCTGGCTTGGACGCCGCCATGGATTTTTTCAGGGCTTCATTTTCCCGTCTTTCCTTGTCGAGCGCCCGTTGCAGCCCGCTGATAGTCCCCGAGAGACGCCGGAAGCCCTCTTCCGTGAACTCGGGCTCCTTCTTCCGGGCATCGGTCGAGGGCTTTCCCTCTTCCGAGGCCACATTCTCCGCACGCTCCTCCGGGGGCTCGGTCTGGTCTGGTGCGGTCTCTTCCGGGCCAGCCTGATCCTCACCTGCGGTGGATTGTCCGTCATCACTCTCCCCACCAACGTCCAGGCTGTCCCAAATGGCCCGGTCGCTGGGGGTCTCGTCGGCCCCGTCGGGGTGGACGTCTTGTTCTTCCGTCTTCTGCACTTTCATCGTCATCTCCTGGTGGTGGCCCCTCGCGGGGTGACCGGTTCAATCTCCGGGGGAACAGAGTCCTGCGGAGGGTGCGACTATGACTTGGGCGGCTGTAGCAGGTCTTCCAACTCCCGCAAGGCCGCGAGAAGGCCACGGTGAAACTCGGTGTCCGTCGGGGAGACGCCCCGCTGCGTCAGGACGGCCAGGGAGGCGTCGCGCCGCGCATCGAGCCAGGCTTTGATCCTCTTACGGGTGCCGGAATCTCGGTCGATGTCATCGTCCATGTCACATCCCCTGTCCCATGGTTCCAGCGGCCTTTTCCCGGCCCACACCGATTTCGGCGGCAATCGCTCTTTCTTCGTGCGCGATCTTATCCTGGTGCATCCTTTGCCTCAGAGACATGTCCTCCACCTTGATGCCGGTCTCCGCCTCCAACCGGGCCATGACGGCCTGGTAGTTGATCCTTGCCACCTCCAACCGGCTCTCGGCGTCCAGTTTGGCGATCTGCAATTGCACCTGCAGCTTGGCCATCTCCGGCTCGCCGCCCTGCTGGCCCTGCTGAGTCTGCTGGGTCTGCTGGGTCTGCTGCTGGGCAGCCTGCTGGATCTCCTCGTCGGTGAGGACGATATCATCCGGGGAGAGCATCATGGACTCGATCCACTTGCGCAGCACCGGGGCCGACTTGAGGAGCTGCCCCACCACGGGATGTCCCGCGAAGTTGAGAATGGCCATCAGGTTCTGCGCGGTCATACCGCGCTCCATCAACACGGCGGAACCCCTGGCCTCGATCTGGAAATCGCCCTTGACGGACTCGTCCTCGCCGAACTGCATGTTCCATTGGTAAATCCGGTCGATGCACGGTTTGGTGATCGAGTCGTCGAAAGCGACAACCACCTTGCGGATGCGCCGGTTGGTGGCGTTAAGCAACATCGACATGCCCGAGGCGGTGGTGGTCGACTGCCCCTGCTCGCCTTGAGCCAGCTCGGTGATGGAGGTCTCCAGGTCCATGAAGCGCAGGAACATCATGGCCATGGCGGTCAGCTCGGCCTGATGCGAGGGGATGTCGTAGGAGCGGATGGCCGGTTTATTGGGTTCCGCCTCGCGTTTTCGGCGAAAGACCTTGCGAGGGGTGATGGTCCATTCTTTGTCAGCCGGTACGGCGACTGACTCGTCAATTTCGATCATCGGTCCGGAGGAGAGTCCGGCGTTGTTCATCAAGGTGCGCACCGCAGCGGAAAACCCGGTCTGGGAGTCGCGCATCATGCGGGGCACGCCGATACCCCAGAATCCGTAGGGGTCACGCTCGAAGCAGAAGGCGGAGTAGATGTGATCCTGGGAGTCGAGGGGGTTGATGTCGATATTGAAAACGGTAGTCTCGCAAAACCAGACGACCACCGGCACTTCCAAGAGGGGGTCGTCGGTCTTGGACATCTCAGTCATGATGTCCTCTCGACCAAGGCAGGCGCAGAGGGTGGTCAACTCCTCGTCCTCCAGACAGCCGTGGTACTCCCAGACCTGGTAAAAATGGTCTTCCGGGAGAGTCTCCCCGGAAGTTTTGGCCTCGGCGCTGAAGGCTGTTTGCCCTGCGGATCCCGGTTTGGAGCGCAGCACGTTGCGAATGGCCTCCTTGTCGAAACCATCCATCCTGGCCAGCTCACGGAGCTGCTTTCGGGTCATGGGGTGGCGCTCGAAGAAGTCTTCGCTTTCATCGATGCTTTTGGCGTTGGGAGAGGGGAAAAAGTTGCACGGGTCAACGCGCTTGAAGACCGGCTTCGCGGTGTCGGATTGGATGATCATTTCCCAGCCAAAATCGGTTTGCACGAAGCGTCTGAGCGGTTTGTCCTGTCGGATGATCGGCCCTTTGAGGATGCCGGTGCCGAAGAGGGTGGCGTCCTGGATGACCATGCGGCACTCCCCGGCGTAGTCGCACTCGGTAAGCTGGTCATCGATGACGGAGGACATCTTTCCGGCCTTGGCTTTGGCCTCTGCGGGATCGATGCGCTGGCCGTTCTGGCCTTGCGGCACAGGGGTGGGCACGATGCCCCAGTTGCGTTGGTTGGCCGGGAAGAGCATCTCCAAAATAGATGCTGAGGCGGTTTCCGTCTTGGGGCGGGTGATATTGAGGAAGAGCCCGGACTCCTTGCATTGGGCGAAATTTGCTTCTTCGGCGGCACTGTACTCGCCGCTGTATTGCAGGTAGTCTTCTGCCCAGCGCGACTCGGTGGCGGCCTTGGCTCGCAGCCGTCTTTGGGCCTCCCGCTGCAACCGGGAGACAATAACGACAGCGGCCTCTTCCAGACTCCTACGGTCGGCCACCACATCGTCCTGTTCCTGGTATGCCGCTGCGTAAGACATCAGATTCCGGCCCTCCCCCAGTTGCGCGGCGCTATCATTGGTCTGTCCACTGGCTTGGTGACAGCCATCAACAGGCACATGATGGCGTATCGCCAGGCATCCATTTCGTGATCGTCCTTTTTGACCACCCGGCCTTTCTCGTCGCGGGAGTAGATGCGCATCTCGCGCAACAGTCCCGTGCAGTTGGCCATGATCTTGAGCTTGCCGGTGTTGAGCCGGGTCAGCACGGCGGCGATGCCCGCCTCCACGGCATTGTCGGCTTTGATGACACGCAAACCGAGTTGCCTGTACATCTCGAATAGCTGCTTGCCGTCGGACTGCTGCGAGCCCATGGAGGCCGGGTCGATGGCCACCGGGATCCACTCTCCTCGTGTTTTGATGGCGGTGGCGTGCAGCACATACTCCTGCTGGCTGCTGGTGTACTCGGCGTAGACGTAAGCCGTGTCACAGTCCCTGTCCCAGGCCACCCAGACGGCGGCGGTCTTGTTCCAACCAGGATCCAGGCCGCAGATGCGGGGCCAGTGGGCCGGGATCGGGAAGGAGTCACAGACCACATCGGCCTCATTGACCGGGTAGATGGCCCCGGCGCCGACCTGCGGCACGCCCTTGGAGCGTGCATCCCGCAAATGCGGAGGTGTGGCCTCCCGGATCATGGCCTTTTCCGTCTCGGTGAGATGGGGCACATCCTCCCAGGTGGCTGTGACGGTAGCCTTGCCTGCCTTGGCATCCTCCCAGGCCCAGTCTTTGCCGTTGCCCACCTGTCGCGCCCCATCGTTGCGGAAGAAGCCAAGCACCACCCTGGTCAATCCCTTGAGCGGCGTGAAGGTCAGCATGAGGATGCCGCCTCCCGGTCGTCGCGGGGTCTCCATGATACGGATGGTGCACTCGCCGTAGATATCCTCCGGCACCTCCTCGTCGCACCAGATGACATCCAACTCCGAGCCCTCGAAGGACTCCCGGCCCTGGTCGTAGGACTTGAAGGTCAGCACGCTGACCCCGCCCGACTTGTGCCGCACCATCACCTCTTTGACCGCTCCCGGCACACCCGGCATTGGCGTGGTGTCGAGGATCCAGTCTCCGGGGATGAGCCCCTGCCCCCGTTTGCCCTCACCCCCCAGCATCTTGGTCTGCAGGATGGTCTTGGTGGTCTCGCGGGTCTTGCCCACAGCCCAGGCCACCACGGGCCGGTCAAACCGTCTGCCCTGCCACCACTCCGGATACTCGCCGGTCAGGTGCAGGGTCATCTCGTAGCCGCCTGTCCCCTCGGTTTTGCCGATGCGGTTGGCGGCCAGAAAGCATCGTTGCCTGTTTGTGGCCCCAAGCCGGAAAAACTCGATGTGCTTGGGGTACAACTCCCGCCGCAGTGGCCCCGTATCGGGGTAGTAGGTCCAGAGCCTACGCCTGGCCTGCCGCCGGCGTAGCTCGGAGAGCAAGACCGGCAAGGGTGGCCGGATTGAGTCCGAGGTCAGCAAGGTCACGACGGATTGCCTCCTCCAGGTCCTTGTCCGACATCTCCTCCGCCTTGGCCCTGATCTCCCTCTTGGTCACCCGCAGTCCGGAGAGGATGCCCAGCTCGCGCACCCCGGCAATCATTCCAGCCGAGTCCTTCTTCTCCCGAGCAATCCCAACCGCCTCCCGCGCCAGGTTGACCAGCTCGTCCATGGTCACCTCGTGGCGCTGGGCCACCTCCGCGCCAAGCTGGGCGATACGCGCCGCAACCGGGGGCCGCAGGCGCACATTCCTGGCGCCGTTGGTGATGGCCTTGTCTGACATCTTGCCGGTGGAGTAGACCCTCCTGAAGGCTTCGGACCCGCTGCGCGTTACGAGGTAGGCCTGGCAAAAGGCCTCCTCTTTTGGCGTCAAAGGGCGGGTGGCGTCCATGGCGCTGGTCATCCGGGGAAAAAGTGTCTCGCGACCATAAAAATGCCACCGCCACCGACCGTGCCACCGACCGTGCCACCGGCGAGGCCGTACAGGGCGGCCTTGACCTCGACGGCGCGCAAGCGTTCGTCGATTCGATTGACCCAGGATGTCATTTCTTCCTGCCGACGGAGGATCTGGTCGAGGGTACCCAGGATCCGTCCAAGCTGGAGAAGGATATCCGGCTCATCCATTGCCGCGCTCCTTGCCGAAGATGCCCCAGAGGACGGCGACTCCCCCCGCCACCTGGGCCACGGTCGCGGAGACGGCCTCCGGATCGTGCCCGGTGAACAGGGCGATGGCGGCCCCGATGGAAGCCCAGGAGGAGGGCTCGCGCAGCCGGGCGGTGATGTAGGGGTGGAGGATGAAGCTCATGTCATTTGCCCCCCATGACGCGCTGCCAGTTGGCGATGTACTCCTCGACGGTCCCGGCCCCTTTGGGGGTGTTGTAGTAACGCTTCCAGTAGGCGGCCTGCCCGGCCAGGTCACCGGCGGCGGGCAGGGACATCGGCTGGCGGAAGTAGTGTGCCCGCGCCATGGCGCAGGCGTAATCGAGGTCGCTGACCAAGCGGTCCGGGTGGCGAAAGGTGGTACCGTGCCCGGCATCGAGGATGAGACCGCCCAGAGACGGCTTGAAAGCCAGGAAGTTGCTCCAGATGTCGTCATGGGTGGCGGGCTCCATCTGCCACAACCCCAAGGCGGGACCGCCGCCGATCTGGTGGAGAAACCGCAACCCAGACTCCTGGATGGCGGTGCCGAGGATCAGCTCCTCGGCGGCCTTGGAGTGCAGCCCGAGACGCTCCAGGCAGGGCCGGATGACGTAGGTGACAAGCTGGTCGGGGTCAAGGCCGTTGCGTTGAGGAGTGGGCATGCCGGGTCTCCGGGTTTGGGGTGGCGCGAAGGTGACGTTAAAACCGAACGCCTTGACCGTAACCCGAAGTTTCGAAAAAGGGGAAGCGAAGAAAGGGGGTTGAAATGGGAGAAACGTGCATGACCGGGTCATGCACGCTTTTCTTCAAATGGGGTAAAATATTGGCAGACTATTTGCTTATACCGTTTCCCGCTTTTCGAACCATCATTTTACCATCGTCCTGCGATAGTCCGGCCAGACGCAGACCAGGGTCACGGCTCCCTCCTGCACTCTGGACCAGGCCCGATCCCCGATGGAGGCCGCCACCTCATCCAGGCCCCTGTTGCTGATGAGAATCGTCGGTCTTTGTGCTGCGTACCGCTCGTCGAGGATCTGCGTCAGGATCCGCGCTGCGGAGTCGGTCTCCACCTGCATGCCCAGCTCATCGAGACAGAGCAGGTCGGGCCTGCTGTAACGCTCCACCGCCTCGCGGACGGTCCGATCTTTGGAGCGATAGACATCCTGCACCGTCTGCACGGCAGACGCTGCGGTAGTGTAGCGCACGGCATCGCCGCGCCGCATGCGCTGCAGCAGGATGGCGCTGGCCAGATGGGTCTTTCCGGTGCCGGTAGTCCCCACCAGGATCAGGCACCGTTCCGGGCTGGAGGCGTAGCCCCGGCAGACGGAGACCGCCTGGACCTGTCCGGGGTGTGTCATCCGGTACCCGTCGAGTGTGGCCCCGGCGAAAAGAGCCTCGATGCCGCTCGCCGCCAGCCCTCTGCGAAACCGCTCCTCCCTCTCCGCTGCCTCCGTCAGCATCGCCCGGTCCTGCCGCTCTGCCTCGCACCCTGGGCAGATGACCCGCAGCCGCCCGGAAAATCCGCGAATGGGCTGGCCGGTGTAGGGACCGTGCCGTTCACACCGTCCGCCGATGGGGATGACCTCGGCGCTCATGGCTGCACCCCCCTCCCCCATCCAGTAGGGATCGAGGTCTTGCCGTAACGTCTCTCGATCTCCTCCGGGGTCATCTCCTCGGCCTTTGGCACGCTGGCTGCCTTGGGTGGTGACCGGGTGGTTGCTGGTGGATCACGCTGCTGCCGCACCCAGTTGCGCCAGGTGGCGTACCAGTCGGTTTTGGTTGCGCCCTGGCCTGCCTTGCCGTGCCAGTAGTCGGCAAACGCTGCGGCCACCTGGTCGATGTAGCCTGCCGTCCAGGAGGGTTTTTCCGCCGTGGTCCAGTCTCGCCAGACTGGGGGTAGCTGCCAGTCTGTCGGCAAACGTGTGCCTTTCGTGGCCCTCTGCGGTTGGTGCGGCGCGTCAGCGTGGCACAACTCTTTTGACTTATTACTGTCACTGTCACTGTCACTGTCACTGTCAGGCGGGACAGAGACGTTCCGTCCCCGTCTTTGTGACGCTGCTGTCCCCGTCCTGTCCCCGTCGTGTCCCTGTCCTGTCCCCGTCTCCGTGGCGTCTTTTTCCTTCTGTTTTTCGCGCCACTTGGCTTTCCGGTCCCTGTCCTTGAGACGTCCTTCCCACGCTTTCACCGCCTCAGATGAAAGAAACTTGTGGTATATTCTGCCATCCGAGCAACGGACGAATCCGTGGAGGGCCATTTCACGAATTTTTCGCCACGCTGGGAGGTTGCGCCCATAACCTGCGAGATTGGCGAGTATGCGGTCGTCATCGGGCAGGCTTGCGGCTGGCACCTGGTTCCAGGCCTTCCACCACAGAATCATGGCGGCCCGGAACTCGGCGTCGGAGCAGAGACTGTAGAAGTCCGAATCAAAGAGCCTCGCCCCGAAGAGAGGCATGAAATCGTAGCCTCGCAAGTCCACCTCAGCCGAAACCAACGGCTCTGTCGAGTCGCTCATGACATATTCCCCTCTCTCAGCATCCGCCTCACATGCCCCAGTGACATCCCCGTTTTCCGCGCCACCATCCCCGCGATATCCCTCTTGCGCCGCCCTCTCCCCACCATTCCTTCGGCCATCTCCACCACCCTCATCCGCACCTCGTCCGCCTTATGCTGACGTCTCTCGACGGCCTCTGCGGCGAGACGGGCCATGAGGACTCGCAGAGTCATGACGCAATCGGGCTCGACCATCAGCCACCCTCCCCGATGATCGCCAGGGCCTCTTCCACGCTGGTGGCGAAACCGGCCATGCCGCCGAACTGGCGGGCCTTTTCCAGGAAGTTCTTCTGGTCGTCGGGTCGTTTTCCTTTTGGAGTCTTGACCTCGATGGCCAGGAAAACCCCCACCTCCTGGCCCACCATATCGGGGGTGATGACCACCCGTTTGAGGCCGATCAGGTCCGCGCCGCCGGGTGCCAGGCCGGTTTCCACGCGCCGGGGGTGTGCCAGGGTGACGGAGAAACCATTCTGTTCGGCGATGAGGCCATGCCAGGCCACGCCCCGGTGGTTGCGGAACAACCGGGTGTCGGTACGCCCTCCCAGGGTGAATTCGATGGCGGTCTGAATCTGGGCTTCGGTCATTCGGCGCTCTCCCTGGGGGCGATGGCATAGGCGATTTTCGGCCCCACAATCGCGGCCAGACGGTGCGTGACCCAGCCGGGCTTGTAGCCTTTGGCCTTGGCTTGGGCTTCGAAACGGGCCTTCAGGAGGCGGGCCTTGTTCATTTTCTGCGCCTCCGGATCCACATGATGCACCTCGGCCATCTCCCCCTGCTCGTCATGGCGCGGATCGGATCGCCCTTCGACACCCGCACGCTCGAAGCCGCACTGGGGGCACGTCTTGGTGCCTGCCAGCATGACGGCGAAACAGGACTCGCACCGGGTGACGGCCAGAACCTTTTCGCCCTTGCGGGTGCGGCGTGGGGCCTCCAGGCTCCATTCGCGGTTCTGGTCCGGCAGGCCGTGGGAGTAGACCAGCCCGGCATGATCCAGGATGCGGGCTTCGGCCTTGCCGGGGTGGGTGCGCAGCACACGACCGGCCATCTGCAGAAAGAGCCCGGTGGACATCGTGGGGCGGGCCATGATGCAGCAAGCCGCCCTGGGCATATCCCAACCCTCGGTCAGCACCATGACGTTGGCCACCACCTGTAAGACCCCGCTGGCCAGGTCCCGCAGGATCCGCTCGCGCTCCGGGGTGGGGGTCTCCCCGTCGAGGTGGGCGGCGCGAATCCCGGCATCCGTGAACGCCCGGGTGATGGTCTGGGAGTGGGCCACGGAGACGGCGAAACAGACGGTCGTCACTCCTTGGCCGAGTTTCTGCCAGGTGGAGACCAGATTGCCCACCAGTTTGGGCTGGTTCATCAGGTCAGCCAGTTGCCTCTCGTCGTAGTCCCCGCGGGAAACGCGCAGGCCGGAGAGGTCCAGTTTCTCGGGAGCCCACACCCTGGGCGGCACCAGATAGCCCTGGTCGATCAGGTCGCGGATTTTGGCCACCTCGACCAGCTCCTCGAAGATCTCTCCCAGGCCGCGCCCGTCGGAGCGTTCCGGGGTGGCGGTCAGGCCGATGACGTAGGCCTCCGGCCAGTTGTCAAGAATGGCTTGATAACTGGCGGCGGTGGCGTGGTGGCACTCGTCGAGGATGATCAGGGAGGGTTGCAGAGGTGTCTTTTCCAGGCGACGCGCCAGGGTGGGCACAGAGGCCACCTGCACGGTCTGCCAGGGCTGCACCCGGTGATGGTCCGCCATGATGATGCCGTGGGCAATGCCCACGGCATCGAGCTTCGCGGAGGCCTGATCCACCAGTTCGCGACGCGGGGCCACGAAGAGGGCCTGGTGGTTTTTGGCCACCGCCCCCTGAATGAGCCGGGAGGCGATGATGGTCTTCCCGGCCCCGGTGGGAGCCACCGCGACGACGCGCTTCTTGCCTGAGCGCATGATCTGGCGCATCTGGTCGATGGCCGCTGACTGGTAGGGCCTTAGGGAGATGTCCGTCATCAGCTTGCCCAGGTCAGCCGTTTGTGGATCATCCGGCACCGCTCCACGTCCCCGGCGCAGTAGGAGGAGACATCCTTGATGCGACCCGCCTTGACATAGTCCCACACCAGGCTGCCGTCGATCTCCTCCCCGATCTCGGATCCTTTGCCGGGCAGACGCATCACCCGACACAG
>JADGAQ010000041.1 GCA_015231925.1 Magnetococcales bacterium | reverse complement strand
CCAGAGCCAACCGCTCCTGGCGGTGCAAATCCAGCAGCACCATTTCGGGCTTGCGCAACACCAGCTCGTCGAGCAGACCCTCGGGGTTCTCCAGGGTGGAAACCTCCATGCCCGCCGCCTGCAGAATGGTCTGATACCAGGTATTGAGCAGGGGTTCCTCGCCGAGAATCAGGATGCGAATCGGGGTTTCGGGCTTGGCGGGTCGCCAGGAGGCCAACAGCCGGAAGAGGCGATGCACGTCCAGGGGATAGGGCAGAAAATGGTTGCCCCCCAATCGAACCGCCTTGAGGCGGGAGAGCATGTCGTCGGTACGGGAGACGGCGATCACGGGAATCGTGCGGTTGATCCAGGGAGGTTGCTCCTCCTCCGCCACCGAGGGCAGGTCGAAAACCAGACCCGCCAGGACCGGCAGTTCCAACCACTTTGCCACGGTTGCCATTTCCGTGGTGAAGAGAACCGCCAGACCTTGTTTCTCCAACTCTCCCCTCATGCGGGAAAAGAGTTTGCCATCCGATCCGTACAAGCCGATGGTCGGCCCCGGCAGACAGGCGGGGCAATGCAGATCCAGGGGTTCCTCCTCCCCGCCGAGGTTCGGGAGTGCCGCCAGAAGCGCCTCCCGGTCCGACTCCTCCCAGGTGGTCTCGCCCAGCAAACCCCGCAACAGCTCGGGAACGCCTCCGAGACGAAAGGCGCAACAACCGTTCAGCAGCGTGAGAATCTCCCCCACCGGCATCTTCTGCCCCGGCGGAATCGATTGCGCCCGCCGCCACAGCGCATTCACACGCTCCGGCAGCAGCCGGACGTAGTCTCGCCGCAGATTCCGGTAGGTCTCAAACAGGGAGGGTTGGGCCGTTTCCACGGGGCTCTCCACTTGGTTGTTTCATCAAGAGGGGGGATCTTCATACCCTTTGCGGTGCGTCATGACCGCATCCAGGTTATCGAGGAAACAATCCACCAGAAGCGGATCGAAATGCCGGGCACGCTGCTTGTGTATTTCGTTTCGCACATCCGTGAGAGGCCAGGCCTCTTTGTAGGGCCGGCGGGACATCAGGGCGTCGAAGACATCCACGATGGCGGTAATGCGTCCCTCCATGGGAATCGCCTCCCCTTTCAGCCCGTGGGGATAGCCGCTGCCATCCCACTTTTCGTGATGGTTCAGGGCCACACTGCGCGCCATGACCAGAAGTGGCGAGTCGCTGCCCCCCAGCAACTCCGCCCCCAATCGGGGATGGTCGCGCATCAGAACCCACTCCGTCTCTTCCAGTGGCCCCGCCTTCTTGAGAACCTGATCGGGAATGCCGATCTTGCCCACGTCGTGCATCGGCGAAGCCTGGGCCAGAAGTTCGCCGAAATCGGGGGGCAAACCCAGCCAGTCGGCCAAATCCCCGGTCATGCGTCCGATGCGCAGAATGTGCAGCCCCGTCTCGTTGTCCTTGAACTCCGCCGCCCGTCCCAGGCGACGGATGATCTCCAGCCGGGTGGCGTGCAACTCCCGGGTGCGCAGAGCCACCGTCTCTTCCAACAGGCGGTTCTGATGACGTACCCGCTCATACAGCAGACGCATCTCCATCAGATTGCGCAGTCGCGACAACACCTCGGGCGGGTCGAAGGGCTTGGTGAGAAAATCGTGGGCTCCGGCATCGAGAGCCTGCAAACGGGTTTCGCGGTCGGTCTGGGCGGTCAGCACCAGCACGGGCAGAAACTCTCCCGGCTCCCGCCAGGCCTGAAGCAGACGCATCACCTCGAAACCGTCCCGATGCGGCATGCGGATATCCAGCAGAATCAGGTCCGGCGGGGAAACCGTCAGAATCGACTCCAACAGACGCGAATCGGTCAACCCCTGGACCGACTGAAACCCATGGCTGGTCAGCAGACGCTCCAGGAGCTTGACGTTGGCGGGTTGGTCGTCAACGATCAGGATGCGTCCGCAGGCCAGGGTTTCCAGAGGAATGCGCCCGTTGCTACCGATCATGCCGTCTCAGAGCCCCTCTTCCCGGTGTTTCGCAGGAGTCAATTCCAGGATGGCGCCGTCCAGCAGTTGAATCTGCCGGTCCAAACTCATGGCCAGTTCATGGTTATGGGTAACCATGAGGAATGCAAGGCGATATTTCCGGTTCAGGTTCAGAATGGTTTCGAAAACCGACGCCGCCGTTTTGGGGTCCAGGTTGCCGGTCGGTTCGTCGGCCAGAACCAGATCGGGATGAGTCACCAGCGCCCGGGCGATGGCCACCCGTTGCCGCTCTCCCCCGGAGAGTTGTCCCGGTTTGTGCTGCAGTCGCGCCCCCAACCCCACCTCCTCCAGATAGAGGCGGGACTGTTCTCGGGCAAGCGCCGGTTTTTCCCGCCGGATCAACAGGGGCATCATAACGTTTTCCAGCACGGAAAACTCGGGCAGCAGGCAGTGGGTTTGATAGACGAAACCGATGTGCCGGTTGCGCAGGGCATCCCGCTGGGCGCTGCCGAGGGTTTGCACCGGCTTGCCCAGAATGCGCACCTCTCCGGTGGTGGGGGTGTCGAGACTGCCCAGAATATGCAGCAGGGTACTCTTGCCCGACCCGGAAACCCCCAGGAGAGCCATGGTCTCCCCGGCATGCATGACCAGATTGATCCCTCTGAGAATCTCCAGCGTCTGGGCCGGCGTTTGAAAGACCTTGGTGACATCGCAGGCTTCGAGAACGGGGGTCTCATTCATAGCGCAAGGTCTCCACCGGATCGATCCGAGCCGCTCTCCAGGCAGGATAGAGGGTGGCCAGAAAGCTCAACAGCAGGCTGGTGAGGGTGATGACACTCACATCCATGGGCTCCACCACCGAAGGCAGATGGTCGATGAAGTAGACATCTCCCGAGAGAATCTGCACGTTGAAGGTCTTTTCGATGAGACCCAGGGTCTTTTCCAGATTGAAGGCCAGCAACAGACCGAAGATCAGACCGAGCAGGGTTCCGGCGCAGCCGATGATGCCGCCGTTGATCATGAAGATGGACATGATGTTGCCCGAGGTGGCCCCCATGGTGCGCAGCACCGCGATATCCCGTGACTTGTCCATGACCACCATGATCAGGCTGGAGACGATATTGAACACCGCCACCACCACCACCAGAAAGAGGATGACGAACATGGTGGCCTTCTCCAGCTTCAGGGCGCGGAAGAAGTTGTGGTTCATCTGCATCCAGTCGCGAATGTGGAAACCCGCTTCGAGTTTGGCCTCCAGCAGCTTGCGCACCGTGAAGGCGTCGTCGGGCCGGGTGACCAGCACCTCGATACCGGTCACCTTCTCCGGCAGGCGGAAGAAGAGTTGGGCATCCTCCAGATGGATGTAGGCCAGGGAGGAGTCGTATTCGTACATGCCCGAATCGAAGACGCCAACGACTTGAAAACGTTTCAGGCGTGGCATGGCCCCGATGGCGGTGGCGTTGTCGCCGGGGGAGATGACGGTCACCGAGTTGCCCACGGAGACCCCCAGATTGTTGGCCAGATGCCGCCCGATGACGATGCCGAAACCCGACAGGCGATCCAGTCCCCCGCGGACCATGTTGCGGGTCAGGGTTCCCACATTGCCGTCGCGTAGCGGATCGATGCCCCGTACCACCACGCCGGAAGCCTGTCCCCCGGAGTTGAGCAGGGCCTGCCCCAGGATGAACGGCGCCGCCGTCACCACCCCCGGCACCTCCTTGACCTGGGCCATCACCTCCGGCACATGAGCGATGGGCCCGCCGTAATGCTGCACCACCACATGGCTGGTCACCCCGAGAATCTGCTTCTGCAACTCCTCTTTGAACCCGGTCATCACCGCCAGCACCACGATGAGGGCCGTCACCCCCAGGGCGATGCCCACCATCGACAGCATGGTGATCAGGTTGATGAAGTGATAGGTGCGCTTGGCCCGCAGGTAACGCAGGCCGATCATCCATTCGAAACGTGTCAGCGACATGGCGCGGACCCTGCCGGCGTCGCGGGCGTGACGGTGCGCGCCTCGGGACGCATCTGGGGAAACAGCAGCACTTCGCGAATGGAGGCGGCATTGGTCAGCAGCATGACCAGCCGGTCGATGCCGATGCCCTCTCCCGCCGTGGGCGGCATGCCGTATTCCAGGGCGCGGATGTAGTCGTGATCGAAGTGCATGGCCTCCTCGTCGCCGCCGACCTTGGCCGCCGCCTGCAGACGAAAACGCTCCGCCTGGTCGTCCGGATCGTTGAGTTCGGAAAAGGCGTTGGCCACCTCCCAACCGCCGATGAACAGCTCGAAGCGGTCGGTCAGATGGGGCCGGGTGTCGGAACGACGTGCCAAGGGGGACACCGAAACGGGATACTCGATCATGAAGGTGGGGTTCTGCAGGGACGATTCCACCAACTCTTCGAACAGCTCCAGCAGCAGTTTGCCGTCATCCCACTTGGGGTCGAAGGTAAGCCCCTTCTCCCGGGCGAAGCTTTCCAGATAGGCGCGCTCGTCCATGCGAGCGGGATCGGCTCCCGCATGTTCGACCAGCGCCCCCGGCAGATCGAGACGGGACCAGGGCGGGGTGAAATCGATGGTCCGCCCCTGATAGGTGATCACCAGGCCCCCCGTCACCTCCTGCACCAGCCGCACCACCAGCTCCTCGGTCAACTGCATGAGGTCGCGGTAATCGGCATAGGCCTGGTAAAACTCCATCATGGTGAATTCCGGATTGTGCCGGATGGAGAGCCCTTCGTTGCGGAAGTTGCGGTTGATCTCGAAAACACGCTCGAACCCCCCCACCACCAGCCGTTTCAGATAAAGCTCCGGAGCGATGCGCAGATAGAGGTCGCAATCCAGAGCGTTGTGGTGGGTGACGAAGGGGCGGGCGTTGGCCCCGCCGGGGATGGGATGCATCATGGGGGTTTCCACCTCCAGAAATCCCCGATCCACCATGAAAGCGCGTATGGACTGGATGATGCGCGAACGGGTGCGAAACAGCTCCCGCACCTCGGGATTGACCGCCAGATCGACATAGCGTTGCCGGAAGCGGGTTTCGGTATCCTCCAGACCGTGGAACTTCTCCGGCAGGGGACGCAGGCTCTTGGTGAGCAGGCGCACCGCCTTGACCCGCACGGTCAACTCCCCGGTGCGGGTGCGGAACAGGCCGCCTTCAACCCCCAGAATATCCCCCACGTCGGTGCGGTGCAGGATCTCCCGGTAGCCCTCCTCCCCCAGAATGTCCCGCTGCAGGGCAATCTGCAGGAAATCGCCGTCGTCCCGCAGGGTGGCGAAGGTCAGCTTGCCAAAACTGCGCAACAGCATCAGGCGACCGGCCACCCGCACCGAACAGGCCGCCAGAACATCGGCATCCTGCTCTTCTCCCCACAACCGCCGCACCTCCTGAAACGAATGGCTGGGACGGAAGTCGTTGGGATAGGGATTGACGCCGGCGGCTCGCATCTGCCGGGCTTTTTCACGGCGGATTTCGATCTGGGAATGGGTTTCCTGCATGGAAAGACACCTGTCGGTGAAGCGGGTTAGGTCGACGGATTGCCAAAGACCTTTTGGGCCAGGGCGGCTTTGATGAAGGCATCGAGGTTGCCGTCGAGAACGGAATCGGTATTGCCGCTCTCCACGCCGGTGCGCAGATCCTTCACCATGCGGTAGGGGTGCAGCACGTAGGAGCGGATCTGATGCCCCCAGGCGATGTCGGTCTTGGCATCGTTGAGCTGTTGAGCCGCCGAGGCCCGTTTGTCCAGCTCCGCCTGATAGAGGCGGGAACGCAACATGGCCATGGCGTCGTCCTTGTTGCGGTGCTGGGAACGCCCGTTCTGGCACTGCACCACGATCCCCGAGGGGAAATGGGTGATGCGCACCGCCGAACTCGTCTTGTTGACGTGCTGTCCCCCGGCCCCCGAGGCCCGGTAGGTATCGATGCGCAGATCCTTCTCGTTGATTTCGATGGCGATCGACTCATCGAGTTCCGGCGAGCAGTAGACCGAGCTGAAGGAGGTATGCCGCCGGGCCGAAGCATCGAACGGGCTGATGCGCACCAGTCGATGCACGCCGCTTTCGGTCTTCAGATAGCCGTAGGCCATCTCGCCTTCCACCCGCACCGTGGCCGACTTGATGCCCGCCTCGTCGCCCGGCTGATGGTCCACCACTTCGGTCTTGAAGCCCTTGATTTCGCACCAGCGCAGATACATGCGCAACAGCATCTCCGCCCAGTCCTGGGACTCGGTGCCACCGGCTCCGGGATGGATCTCCAGGAAGGCGTTGTTCTCGTCCACCTCCCCCGATAGCATCTGGCGCAGCTCCAGATCCTCCAGGCGCTGCAACAGGGAGAGGCTGCCCTGATGCACCTCGGCGAGGATCTCGTCGTCCCCCGCCTCGTGGGCCATGCGGAACAGCTCTTCGTGATCGGCGTGTTCCCGCTCCAGCAGCTCCCAGGCCCCGATGGTCTTCTCCAGCCGCGTTTTGCGGCTCATGATCTCCTGGGCGCGCTTGGGGTCGTTCCACAAAGCGGGATCGGCGCTTAAGGCATTCAGTTCATCCAGGTCGCGCTTGCCTTGTTCGTAGTCAAAGATGCCCCCTCAGGAGAACCAGCTTCTCCTGGATGGTGTCAAAAACCCGGCCCGTATTCTCTTCCATGGCAATTCCTGTTACAATCGAGGATGGATGCAGTTCGAGTTGGTTGCCAGAGGGTAGTCCATACCCCGCCTTCTTTCAACCGGCTACTCGTTTTCCCTTTTCGGAACGGACGGTTCGCCCATGATCTACGCCATCATCGGAGAAGATTGTCAGCAGAGTCTGCCCTTGCGCCGCAAGGCCCGCCCCGCCCATCTGGCCCGGCTCAAACAATTGGCCGCCGAAGACCGGTTGATCCTGGCGGGGCCCTTTCCCGCCGTGGACAATCCGGACCCCGGCGAAGCGGGGTTTTCGGGCAGCCTGATCGTGGCCCTCTTCGATTCCCTGGCTTCCGCCGAAGCCTGGATCCACGAAGATCCCTATTACCTGGAAGGGGTCTTCGTCAAGGTCACCGTCAAGCCCTTCAACAAGGTTCTGCCCTAGGAGGCACGCCATGAAACGGGTACTGATTCCCCTGGCCCAGGGCTGTGAAGAGCTGGAAGCCGTCACCCTGATCGATCTGCTGCGCCGCGCCGAGATCCTGGTGGTCACGGCGGGCCTCACCCCCGGAACGGTCAAGGCCAGCCGGGGCACGGTCCTGCTGCCCGACACCACCCTGGAGCAGGTGGAAAACGAGCCCTTCGATCTGATCGTGCTGCCGGGGGGACTGCCGGGGGCGCAACACCTTCAGGAGGATCGCCGGGTTCTGGGCATCCTGCGACGCATGCAGGCGGAAGGCCGCTATACCGCCGCCATCTGCGCCGCCCCCCGCGTGCTGGCGGTGGCGGGCCTTCTCGATCAAAAACGGGCCACCTGTTATCCCGGCAGCTTCGAGGGTCTGACCGTTCCGGGACTCGACTGCCTCACGGTCCCGGTGGTGGTGGACGGCAAGGTGATCACCTCCCGTGGACCGGGCACCGCCATGGACTTCGCCCTGACCCTGATCGAACTCCTGGTGGGCCGGGAAAGACGCGACCGGGTGGAAGAGGCACTCTTGCGGCCTTAAGGCCTAAAGGCATGGCAGCCCGCTCAAAAAATCCACAACCTGCCGGTAGATCCCGGGAGCGCCGCTCTCCCGGGGACCGGCGATGTTGAGGCGTTTGATCCCCTGATCCCGCAGCCAGCGGCACAGCTCCGGCCCCAACTCTTCCGCCCGGTTGAACAGGGTGCGCTGCCCCACCGCTCCCAGATCGACGATCACATGGGGTTTGCCCATCTCCCGGACCAATTGCAGCGTCAACAACGTGCCCCCGGACAACTCACCCCGCTTGAAAATCAGCGTGGCGTCCGCATCGCGCACGTTCCAGGCGGTACGTTGCGCCACCACCGCGTCCGGCGTCTCCTGCAGGGGATAACGCGCCGCGAGGGGACCATCCTCGGCCCAACGCCCCCGTGGACACCAGCCACCGCAAGGCAAACCCCGCTCCAGGGCAAAATCCAGCGCCGCCCGGTCCACCCCCGTCTGCCCTCCGGAAACAAGCGTCAATTCGATCTTCGCGCCACTTTCATTCATGATATCGCCTTCTGCCCGATGCCGTCCGTGGATTACCAGCGTTCCATGCAGTAATATCCGCCTGATCTTTTGCAGCCGCCAATGCAGCAGCCTACAGGAGAATCCCATGCTGCCGATGGACGATGATGCCCTGATTGCAGAACTGAAAAAGCGATTCGATCAGACCAAACAAGCTCTTTATGACTTGAAGATGGTAACCAGAAAGCTGGAGTCTGTAAACCAGAAACTGGAAGCCAGCGAGCGGGTCAAGAGCAACTTCGTCTCGCACATGAAAAACGAGATCAACAATCCCCTCACCTCCATTTTGGGGCTCTCCCAGCAGTTGACCAATCCCACCGGCGCCGGTGACCCGGAACTGGTCATGGCCATGGCCAAGCTGATCCACTCCGAAGCCTTCAATCTCGATTTCCAGTTGCGCAACATCTTCATCGCCGCCGAACTCGAATCCGGCGAGGCGGAAATGCACATCTCCATGGTGGATGTTGATTCCCTGGTGACCGAAAGCCTGGAAAGCTTCCGCCATCTCATCATGGAAAAGGGACTCGAAGTACGCTTCACCCGCGAAGGGCCTGCGGACAGTCCGTTGATTTTCAAAACCGATGCGGAAAAGCTGGCCATCATCATCTCCAACTTCATCTCCAACGCCATCGAATTCAACATGCCCAATGGCCGTATCGACATTCAGGCCCGGGTCATGGAAGGACAGTTCAACTTTTCCGTCACCGATACGGGCGTCGGACTCGACCCGTCGCAGGTCAATCGCATCTTCGACCGCTTTTACCAGGTGGAATCGGGTTCCACCAAACAGCACAAGGGGCAGGGACTGGGCTTGAGCATCACCAAGGCCATCATCGACCTCCTGGAAGGCTCGGTCACCGTTGACTGCCCCAAGGGATGCGGCTGTACCTTTGCCATCTCCATTCCGGAAATCGAGACCAATATCGAGGCCGAAGCCTTTTCCGTGGATGGCAACGAATTCCTCTTTGAAGACGAGCAGATCGAGGCTTTCTGAGCATGACGGGTTTGGTCGGTTCCAATCCCCAGCAGCCGTTTCTTCTACCCGGCGCTATTTTCTGCAAGAACGGTGACTACGTCGTTACCACCGTGCTGGGCTCCTGTATTGCCGTCTGCCTCTGGGATTGCGTAATGAAAAGGGGCGGCATGAACCACTACAAGCTGCCCCTGTGGAACGGTGACGGACTGCCCTCGCCGAAATTCGGCAACATCGCCATCACCAAGCTGCTGGAAATGATGCTGGATATGGGCTGTCGCCGGGAAAACCTCAAAGCCAAGGTCTTTGGGGGAGGGGCGGTGATCCGTAGCGAAAGCGGACTGCTCAACGTGGGAGAACGCAACATCCAGGTGGCCAGGGACATGTTGCACCAGCAGCGGCTGCCCATCGTGGCCGCCGATGTCGGGGGCATTCAGAGCCGGAAGGTGATCTTCAATACCCTGGACGGCAGCATCCTGATGAAGAAGGCCGCGCCACAGTAATTCAATCTGTTGATTTTCAATATGTTATCTTTTAAGTATCAAAAAAAGGGAAATTTTCTGTTTTTTGACTTATAAGTTATTATTTTAGTTTTTTTATTGACTATAAGCAAAAATATTTTTCAATCATGTTACGGAAGTCTCTAAGTTTACTTACTATTGAAAATCAAAGGATGAGAAAGCCGCCGATTCGCACTCAGGCTTCCGATTCGCTGAAGCGCACGAACAGCCCGGTAACCAGCAGCAGCAGCCCGAAAACGATCCATACCACACTGGAGCCCATGGAGGGCGCCCGTTCCAGAACGGCGTCCGCCGGACGATCCGGATTGAAGTAGACCCGAACCAGTTTGCCTTCCGGGTAACGTTCCAACATGCGATAGGCAAACTCCTTCAGGAAGAAGGAGCGGGACCCGAAGCCGAACTCGATGCGGTTGCTGCGGAAGAGGTGACCGTCCCGGATGATGTACTGATACTGAATCTGCACCCGATGGGTCAGAATGACCCCGACGCCCAACTCCTTGCCGGGAATCAGTTTGGCCGAAACGATGGTGCCCTCCACGTAGGGCCAATCGTTGGAGGACATGGCTTTGAAAAAGGGATAGAGGCCGATGATGATCACGGCCAGCCCCACCATGAAAGCCAAGGTATTAAAGGAGTAATAGAAAGGGCGAATCAAGCGCCGTCTCCACCGCTTTCAACGACAGGTAGTGAACAATCCGGAGGCGGGAGGTTGGGCAAACACCCATCCCCATCGCAGAAGAAACCAAGCGATTTCCCCCCTGACCGGTTCCGTTGCAAATTCCGAAGCCCGGTTCAAGACCATTCCGCCTTGCCATACCCCGGACCCCAGGACGCATCATAATTCATTTTGCACCTGCACCAAATCTTTTTCTTCACAAATTGGCAAAAACCCGGCCACTGCGGGGAACAGGCCGCCCCACCCCCGGGGAACAGGGGGTGAATTCATTCAAATTTCAATAGGTTACTCAGCATGGAGGCGAAAAGGGAAACGTCAACCTTTGCCTTGAATGGATTCCAGGATCTCCTGGGTCACGGCCAAACCGAAGGCGGCCTGCTTTTGGAAGAGATTCAACACCAGGGTATCCCGGTGGGCGCGAATGACCTCGCAGGGAAATTCCAGGGCTTCTTCGCGCTTTTCCATGCGCAACACACCGCGATCCCCCTTCAGGATGCGAAATTCATAGGGTACGGTCTTGAGAAGCACGCCATCCAGACTGACGTTCTGGGTTGTACCCTCCACCACCCGGGTAGGCGAAAATGTCACGGTAATCCGGGTGCTGTAAGGTTTTCGCTCCCACTTGCGATAATTTTCCGCTTTGGATTGAAGATTGTCCACCACACGTCCCTCTCGTGAAAATCGGCTTCAGCCGGTCTGGCGTGTCGCCGCCGATTCCCGCTCTTTGGAAATCTGGGTCCGCCCGCCTTTGGGATCCTTATCCAGAATATCGTAATAGTGCCGGATGCTCTGCACATAGTCCACCGGCTCGGATCCCCGGGCGTAGCCGTATTTCAGGTTCTTGAAATACTTGTCCCGGGCCAGGAGGGGCAGCACGGTGCGCAGATCCTTCCAGTGGTTGGGATCCTTGCCCTGCTGCACCGCCAACTCCCGCGCATCCATGACATGGCCAAGGCCCACGTTGTAGGCCGCCAGAGCGATCCAGGTGCGGTCGGGCTCTTCGATCTGGGCGGGCAGGCGCTGTTTGAGGTCCGCCAGGTACCAGGCCCCGGCCAGGATGGCCTCCTTGGGATCGAGACGATTTTTCACCCCCAGGTCCGCAGCGGTGTTCTGGGTCAGCATCATGATGCCCCGCACACCGGTCGGGCTGACGGCCTTGGGATCCCAGTTCGACTCCTGATAGGCCTGGGCCGCCAGGAGCCGCCAAGGCAGGTCGTAGCGTTCCGAGGCCACCTTGAACAGGTTGGTATACTTGGGAAGTCGCTCATCGATGCGGGTGATGAAGGTACGGCTGTCCATCGGATCGTTTTCCTGGGTGCTGACATGGCCGTAGTAGCGTTCGGCCAAATCATCCAGCATCCCGGTCTGACGCGCCGAGGCGAACCAGGACTCGATCTGCTGCTGCAATCTCTCCGCCTGACGCGGCAACACCCAGGCCAGATTCTGGCTGGCGCTGACGGGAAAACGCAGCACCAACTCCGGGAAAAAGCGCCGGTTGATGGAAGCGATGTTGGAATCGACAACGGTGCAATCGATCTCCCGGTTCTCCCACACCTTTTCCAGTATCTGCTCGTGGGAGAGTTCCTCTTCGGACTGCCAGGTCAGGTCGGGCACCAGTTGTTTCAGTTCTTCGAGACGTTTTTCGTGGCTGGAACCGGCCACCACCATCAGGCGCACGTCCGCCAGACGCAGGAGGTTGGTGGGACGAGGCCCTCCGTGACGGCACACCACCTGTTGATCGACCTCCTGGTAAACCGGGCCGAAGCGGAACTCCCGTTCCCGATCCATGGTTTTGGACAACCCGGCGGCTGCCAGGTCGCCGCGCCCTTCGCGCAAGGCCTCCAGAATCTCCCGTTCGCCGGGCAGAACCACGAATTTGGGCGTTACCCCCAGGTGTTGGGCAAACGAGACCACCAGGTCGTGTTCGAAACCCATCGGGCCATCCCGACCTTCGAAAAAGGTGGAGGGCGAGTTCCGGGTCAACACCACGAGGGTGCCTTTGGCCTGAATTTTCTGCAACAGGGCGTTATCGAGATTGGGCTCGGTGCAACCGGCCACACCGCCGAGGGAGAGAATGAAGGAGAGAATGTGGGCCTTGCGCCACACTCTCCGGGGAGAAACCGGGCTGGCGGAGGAAGAGCAACTTTTGCCGGAAAAGAGCCCATCGAGAAAGGGGACACGACGCCACACCGCCGCGAGGGGGGATTCATACCGCCCCGGTTGGCCGCTAGGCACCTTCCTGGATAGATCGAGTGGGCTTGACATCCCTTCTTCCATGTCAACGGTCCGGCTGTCGTCCCATCCTCCGTGAAAGGGGACCGAACAGCGCTGCTTCCGGGAATTTGTTCCGTCATCCATGACGGGAACAATCCTCAGCTGCCTTTTCTCCATGCGGACGAGGTGTACCGGCGACAGCCGATGTGCATTCCTTCTGGAGAAGAGATGGTTATTAACATAAAATGGTGATGCATCAAAACAAAATCTGCACCAAAACAGGTTTATCGGCGCATCAGAAAGGGTATGGAAATCTTTTGTTAATGCCTTTCCTTCTTAAACTAACCAATTAAAGGGGCTTTCGCCGGACTGTTATGTTTTTAATTGTTTGAAGTATTTCTCTTGGTTAAGACGAAGCCGAAATGACCCATAAGGTAGATTATTCCTGGATCCAGACTTTCAGCGGTCGGGCCTTCTGGCCCCTCCAACCCCGGATGGAAGATATCGACATTCAGGATATCGCCCACTCCCTGGCCATGCTGTGCCGTTTCAACGGCCACGGACGGATCTTCTACTCCGTGGCCGAACACGCCATCCTCGTCTCCCGGCTGGTCTCACCCCCCCACGCTCCCTGGGGTCTGCTGCACGACGCCTCGGAAGCCTATCTCACCGATCTGCCCAAACCCGTGAAGCGGCAACTCCCGGACTACACCCATTGCGAAGAGAGATTGCAGGCGCTGATCGCCAAACGTTTTCACCTCGACTGGCCCCTGCCCACGGCGGTCAAACACGCCGACATGGTTGCCCTGTCCACCGAAAAGGTCGCCCTGATGGCGGCAGAACCCCTCACCTGGGGCGAACTGCCCTCCCCTGCGGATCCGACGTTGATTCGCGGCTACCCTCCGCTCGAAGCCAAACAGCTCTTTCTGGCCCGTTTCGCCGAACTCTTCCCCCATGAGGCAAGGCTCTCAGACTCCCCGCGAGAGCATTCGAATGCGCTGCCGCCATAACATCAGCACGAGAAAGGCCAAAAGCTGCACCATCACCAGGCCGGAAAAATAGAGCAGTTCATCGCCCCGCGCCTGACCCCCGAAGATCCGGTCCCGCAGCAAGGGGGAAAAGACGAACAGGTTGGCCAGATTGGCGATCAGCGCCGCCACACCCCAACCCATGCCCCTTCCTGCGGAAAAGGCGGCCATCAACCCGGTGAACACCGTCAAACGGGGCCCCAGCAAAGGAACCACCCAGAAAAAACACGACCAGAAAAAAGCGTGAATCCCCAATAAACGGTAAAAGGACGAATCCTCCCCGTTCATTTTCAAAGCCATTTGATCCAGGTTCATGGCGTTCCCCATGGAGGTGCTTGTACCCTTCCCTGTTTCCCTCTAAATTAGAGCCCTTCATGCAGCCTTGCTCAAGCGGGAATCTTACCATGCCTCATCGTCAGAACAAGCCACGAAGCGCACAGGACGATTCTTTGCTCACGAATCTGGGGAAGGTCCTTCTCGATCTCCCGGTCGGAATTCTCCTGCATCGGGGAGAACAGCTCCTTCACGTCAATGCCGCGGCCATCGAACTGACCGGCATTTCCAGGCAGGATCTCGATTGTGGCGTCTCGATTCTGGCTCTCATCCATCCCAACTCCCGGCAGGCTTTTCAAAAACATCTCGAAAACCTGCCCCAGGAGAAAGGCCAGCCGCCGGTTCCACTGGAGTGCCAATGCCAGGGGCCCGATCTGGGAGGTCCGTGGGTGGAAGTGGTCACCCGCACGACCCGCCTCGGTGACGAAACCGTGTTCGTCACCATGCTGCGCGACATCTCCCCCTACAAGGAGGAGGAGGAGCGCATCCGCCGCCAGGCCAATTACGACTCCCTGACCCAACTGCCCAACCGCACCCTTTTCATGGACCGGCTCAATCAGGAGATGATTCGCGCCCTGCGCATGAAAAGCCGCGTGGCGTTGATGTTCATCGATCTGGACCGTTTCAAATGGGTCAACGACAACCTCGGCCACGGCGCCGGCGACGAACTGTTGCGCCAGACCGCCAAACGTCTGTTGGGGTGTCACCGCAAATCCGATACCGTGGCGCGACTGGGCGGCGATGAGTTCACCGTCATCCTGCCGGATATGGCCAAAGGCCCCTTCGCCGAACGGGTAGCCAATCAGGTGCTGCAAGAACTGGCCCGCGCCTTCATCCTGGAAGGACAGGAGGTCTTCATTTCCGGTTCGGTGGGCGTCACCGTCTTTCCCGACGACGCCAACAACCTCGAAGACCTGCTGCACAATGCCGATACCGCCATGTATCGCGCCAAAACCAGCGGGCGCAACGCCTACTGTTTCTTCACACCCCACATGCATGCCGAAGCACAGGCCCGCATGGAACTGGAGAAGGATCTGCACCACGCCATCGAGCGGAAGCAGATGACCCTGCACTATCAACCCATCATCGAACTGGCCACCTCCCGGCTGATCGGGGCCGAAGCGCTGCTGCGCTGGATCCATCCCAAACGCGGCTTCATTCCGCCGGATCTTTTCATCCGTCTGGCCGAAGAGACGGGATTGATCGGGCCCGTCACCGACTGGATGCTGACCACGGCCTGCCGCAAGGCGCAGCTCTGGCGTCAGCGGCTGCCGGACTTCTTTCTTTCGGCCAACCTGGCCTGCACCCGCTGCCGGGAACTGTCGACCGACAACCGCATCCCCGGCATTCTGAAGGAGACCGGGTTGCCGCCGACCGCTCTGGTTCTCGAAATCACCGAAAACATCCTCGGGGAGGATGAGGAGAAGGCCATGGCCATGCTGGCCCAATTGCGCCATCTGGGCGTCAGCTTGTGGCTGGACGACTTCGGCACCGGACAATCCTCTTTGAGCACCCTGAAAAAACTCCCGGTTACCGGGGTCAAAGTGGATCGCCTCTTCCTGCCTCAAGGCAATAACGAGTCCGAGGCCGTGCTGGTCAAAGCCATCATGGGCATGGCCAAAAGCCTGAACCGCATCGTGATCGGCGAAGGCGTGGAAACCCCCGATCAGATGCATTTCCTGAAGAATCTCGGTTGTGACCTGGCTCAGGGATACTACTTCGGCAAACCCGTGCATGCCGAGGATTTCGAAGAGATCTACGGACTCACCGGAAAATAGCGGGAGGCATCGGAAGAGACCTCAGGGGGAGGCCGTTTGAGGCGGGGCAACAGGGCGGTTTCCCGCCCGTCATGTCCGTGGACATGACGGGCGAGGCACCTGGAATCAATAAGACTTGAACTTGCCGATGACCACACCGCAAACCGTCGCCGCTTCCGGCATATCCTGAATGGGATAGCGGGAGTTGAGGGGTTTGAGGAAACGGTGGGTACCGTCCAGAATGAGTTGCTTGAAGGTTGCCTGCTTGCTGTTGGGCAGACGGGCCACCACGAAGCGGTTGTTGGAAACCTGGGTGGACGGGTCGACGATGATGGTATCGCCTTCGGAGAACTCGGGCTCCATGGAATCGCCCTGCACTTCGAGAGCATACATCTTGTGGGTGATCTTGGGGGCGACGGAGATCCATTCCTTGGCGGTCTGGGCGGGGGACTCCTCCGGACGGTCGGTCCAGTCTTCCACGGCGTCCCACTTGATCAACGGCAACTGGGTGATGGGGATGCCGTCGCGATATTCTTCCTCTTCTTCGGCAACACCCTCGGCCTGGGCACGCATCAGGATGGCCGAGTCGTAGGCGCTCATGGCCATATCGCCCTTGCCGGTTTCCAGCCACACGGGGCTGACTTTGCAGACAATGGCGATGGCTACCGTGCGACGGGAGGAACGAGACCGGCCACATTCCAGCTTGTGGACGGCGGTTTGGCTGATCCCAACCTTTTCGGCCAGTTCTTTCTGGGTCAGGTTGGCATATTCACGGGCTAATTTGATGCGTTGGCTTAGTTTCATGGCTTTTTCTTCGATCTCGATAGGGCTGTTGGGTTCATTACAGTCAGGATTTGTCAATTAAGGGGTCACAAGGGGTCAGAGTCTTAAGGCAAATGGCTATGCCCGGGTTATCTCGACTTGAAGAAATGATCCGATTAACCGAGACACCATCACTCTCTGCCTTCAAGGTTGGTTATATTACCCGATCATTGGTTCTTAGGGAAAGAAATTTCCACAGAATTTCTGTAGTGTCTCTCTGCCATAAAGCCTCCTTCAACCGAGGGGTTAACAGAACAACCTGTGAACAAACCGGGTATGGGTTATTGCAAAGGGCTGCGTTGTCGGGCCTGCTTATTTGGGGAACGATTTGATCTCATAAAAAACAGCAAAGGCCCTGTTACCTTTGCTCATGGGAAGCGGCATCCGCTGCCCCATAGCCGATTAGAGAAAAATTTGGCGAAAAGTTCATTCCGCTGACCATTTTTTTTCATGAACCGACCCAATGATTGCCGAAATGGGACAGCCCAACTCATCGAAACAGGAGACTCTCATGGCCATTCGCCGGTACAGTTCCAGCACCCAAAACCAGACCAAGCCGAAAGGACAGAATCGCCCGGAAGTCCTGGAGCGCATCGCGGCAGATGCCCGAAAGCAGACCGACACCCGTATGCAGGGGTATCGGGAGCAATCCCTGCGCCTGCACCCCTGGGTCTGTGCCCGTTGTGGCCGGGCCTTTACCCGGGAGAACCTGATTGAACTCACGGTCCATCACAAAAACCACAACCACGATGACAACCCACCCGATGGGAGCAATTGGGAAAACCTGTGCATTTTTTGCCACGACAACGAACATGCCCGTTATGTGGAACACCTGGCGAGGGAGGATCAGGCAGGTTCCAACAACCAGGAACTTCCGGATACGGCCCGGCACAACCCGTTCGCCAACCTGGCCTCTCTCCTGGGCCAGCAACGGCAGGACGGTAAAAAATAACCGTTTCGGCTGCCGGAAAACCGACGGAACCAGGAATACACCCGACTTCCGGAACAGTTTCCCGATTTCCCGAGCAGGTTCCGGCAAGAATCGGCTCAGAGCGCCGATATCGAAGCTTTCGCCCGTCCGACACTCCACAACTGAGAGATTGTATGTTTTTTTAAGACTCGTCAAGTTATTTATTCGACCTTAGACATTTTTGTGTCGGGCTAATAGATCCCAACCACACGACAAAGGAGCCGGAAGTGGAACTATTCGGCATAGATAAAAGGAAGCGAGGCATGGAGCGCCTCTGCAGGCCTCTCATCCCCTTCCCTCTCTTCCAGGCATAATGGATTCCGTGGCGCATCTGGGGTAAACTGGTCCGGGGTGGAATAGTACCCATCGAACAAATCCCATTCTTTGTCCAGGAGAACCAGGTTGCGGCAAGCCTTATGGTGGAATAGGGTCAGTATCGTCACCAGCGTTATTCTCGGATGGTTTGCTTTCCAGCAAGGCCATCTGCAATCCATGGGTTCTCTGTTACCCGCCTTTCTCCAGCATCAACTGGACCAGCCCGAGAATTCCGCCATCCTGCAAACCTTTCTGGGGGTTTACGTCACCCTCCTCACGCTTTTTCTCACCGGCTATCTGGCCCGGGGCATCTGGGACGGGGCGCGCATCACCCGAATTCTGCAGGGGATGACCCCATCCCCCGACGATCCCCGCAAAACCCGCGACGGATCCCCCCTGGAAAATGGCGCCTGGGCCTTTTTCCCCCAATTCACCGCCCGATGGAAAGAGTACCTCCTCACCCTGAAACGGGAAGAGAGTCCTACCCGGCTCTTCGTCGGACCGTTGCAGGCCACCGTCGGCTCTGAGCGCTTTTTCAACACCACCGAACTCGTCGATATTCCGCTGCAGGTGGAGTTCTTTCGTCACCTGCCGGGACTGCTCACCGGCACCGGTATCGTCGGAACCTTTGCCGGCCTGCTGGTCGGACTCTCCCATTTCAATCCGACCGTCGATCCGGAACAACTGACCGGCCAATTGCGCAATCTTTTCCAAGGCGTTTCCACCGCCTTCATCGCCTCTTTTCTGGCCATTTCCAGCGCCATTCTGGTTACCTTGCTGGAAAAATTCCTCCTGCAATGGCGTTACGCCCAGGTTGCCCGGCTCCAGGATCTTCTGAACCACGCTTTCGGTACGGGGGAAGAGTCCCATCTGCAGCTCGCCAGTCAGCAACAACATCTGATGCAGGCCATGGACCGCCACGGGGAGCGCATGGAACAGGCCATATCCGTTCTGGCGGACCGCCTGACCGCCCATCAGACCGGCGTTACCCGTTATCTCAAAGAGACCCTGGTCCATGCCCTGAACGACAGCCTGCAACACCTGTTTCAGCATCTGCCCAACGCCTCGGAAGGCACCACCCACCCGGTGACGACTCCCGCCACCGCACCGATGGATCCCGCGCCGTTATTGGCCCTCGGCAGCCAGTTGCAAACGGTCGAAGCCCGTCTTCAGTCCGTGACTCACCAGTTGCAGAGTTTGCAAACCGCCATGGAGTTTGCGACCAGCCAAACCGTGCAGACCTTGTCCAACCCCTCCCCGGCCTGGCTGGCTCCCCTGAGGGAGACTCTTCTCGCCCTCCAGTCCAATCCGGCGCTGAAGAGCCTGGAAGAGTCCCTGCGTCACGAACTGGCAACCCTGCAGCGCACCGGCCAGGAGAGCGCCCAACTCCAGAAAGAGACGCTGATCAACCAGGCCCAAGCCATTGCCGAGGAGTTGCGGCGTCAGATACGCCATCAGGATCGTTTCTTCCAGGAGATGACAGCCCCCTCCACCATCCAAACCTCCCTCGAAAAAGGCATACGCCAGTTGGAATCCTGGCAGGGCGAATGGCAGGAGAACATGCGGCAACTGCAACAAACCCTCGCCCTGCGGGAGGATTCCCTCCTCTCCCGCATCGATCATCACGGCAACGCCCTGCAGGCACGGGGCGATACGCTGCAGAACTGGCTGGCCCACGAACTGGAGCGGCACTTTTCTGCGGAGCATCAACCTCCCCGGGAAGAGTCCGAGGAAAAGGTGGCCGACATCCTTCAACACCGTTTGGAGCCGCTGTTTTTCTCCTTCCAAAGCCTGATGGAACGCATCGCCGCCGGCATGGACGAACACCGTCAGATTCTGGGCCTGCGCCTGCAATCCCTGGAAGAGAGCATCACTTCGCCCGAAGAGGAGTCTGCGGGGACGCAGTCGGTTCCGGGAAATCTGTTACCCCTCCTGGAAGGTCTGCCCACCTGGGAACAACACCTGAAAGAGGGACTGGACCGCTTCGAGGAGACCCTCTCCCGGGAACGTGGTCAACTCGCCAGCTCCCTGCGGGAGATCACCCGTGAGGTATTGCAGGATGCGCTGCCTTCGCACCTGTCCGCTTTTCCGGAGAATCTGGCCGTCACCCTGCCTGAAAGCGCCGCCCCGGATGGAGACCGTGTACCGATTCAGGAACTGCTGCGGCAATCGATGCACCTGCTGGAACTGCAGTGGGGCCAGATGGCGCAACATCTGCAGCTCAATCTGGAAAAGCGCCTCGACAGCAGCCTGGCGGCGTTGGCTGTCGATCTGGTCGGCCTGGAACAACGCCTCCAGTCCAATCAGGAGCAATTCCGAGATCTCGTTCAAAGCTGGCTGAACGACCTCTCGCCGGCCACCCGGCAGGATGCGGCCATGCTGACCCAGCGGGTTCGGGCCATTACCAGTCTGCTGGACAATCGTCATGCCCAAACCCTCGCCTCCCTGCAACAGGTGCAAGGGGCCCTGAGCAACGATCTTCAGAACCTGAAAACATCACTGCTCTCCGCCGATGAAGTCAGTCGCCAACAACTGGGCCATCTGGAAGAGTCCCTGGGGCAGCGTCATGTGGAGTTGGCCAACCGGCTGGCGGATCAGATGGAGTCCCTGATCTCTCAAACCAGCCATGAACAGACCCAGTTTATCGAACTGTTGAGCGAACGACTGGATGTCATGCGCAAAAGCCTCAAGCTCAAGTGACGGAGCGCGGCATGCCCCGTCCGGCCCCACTCGATACCTGGCGACTCGCTGTGCCCCAAGAGGCCGAGGGGCTGCGAGTGGAACCCCTGATCCGGTTTGCCGGTCAGGAGGGCGAGACGGTCGCCTTCCAGCATTTTCATTTCGACACCGAGCAGCGCCATCTGGCCCTGGCGGGCCTCTCCCTGACCGTGTTGCAGGAAACGGGACAACCGTTGCGTCAACGTCTCTCACGGGTGGGCAGCGCCCCCTTCCGGCATGGCCGGAACGGTTTCGAGGAGGTTCTGCTTCAGCCTGTCCCGGACCTCGGACGACTTCTGCAGGGGCGGTTGAAACATGCCATTCCGGGACATCAACCCGCCCTCACTCCGGTTCTGGTCGTCTCCGGAGAACGGACCACCTGGCAACTGGAATTGCCGGAAAAGGGCATCCTGCTCGTCCGGGAAGAGCGCGGTCACTGGAAAAGTGGCGAGACGACCCACCCTTTCCGGGATGTGGTGATCCAGCGGAATTCGGCCTCCAAGGCTCGAATGCACCAACTGCTCTCCTCCCTGATTCTCACCTGGAAGGCCTCCTGCTCTCCCGGTTTTCCTGAAACCATCCTCATGCCGCACCCGCCGGAGGAACCGATCTGGTCTCCCCCCTCCGGTGACCACCCCCTCTCCCGGCTGTTAACCCGGCTGTTTCGGGACGGGCTATCCGCTCTCCTGCGGCGGCTGCCGCTCACTCAATGGAAAGCGGCCTCCGTCGCCGCCCACACGGTGGTGGAGATGCGGGAAATCCTGCATGCCCTGCACGGAATCGTATCGGCCTTCGAGCGCGGTGCCCCTTCCCGCGTGGCACAGGAGACCCTCACTCTCCTCAATGAGGCACTGAACACCTTGGCCATGGTCTGGGAGTTGACCCATGTGGTTGAACTCAGTCTGGAACCTCTGGCCAGCCGCACCCCGGAAATGACGGCCACTGCTTTGCTCGAAGAGGGTCGCCTGCGCCTGCATCGGGAGATGAACCGGGTTATTCCCTATCTCTCCGGCCCCTCTTTCAGCACCCTGCTGCTCGGACTGGCCCATTGGAGCTGGTTGCAGCCCTGGCGGTGGCGTGCGGAAAACGAGCATCTCCTCTACCTGTCGCAAAACGGGGCCCTCTGGCTGAAGGCCCAGAAGGCCCTGCAACGGCAGCGGATTGAACAGTCCCTGCGGGAACCGTTTCCGGGGGACTACCGGGAAGCCCTCCACCCCTTTTTTGAAACCTCTCAAAGCTGGCATGAGCTGCTCTTCCCCTCCCCCGGCGATCAGGCTTTCCGGAGTCGGTGGTGCCGTCACCTGCGGGCCCGAGAGGTCTGGGCCGCCTCTCAACGGTTCAAAAGCAGCGTTTCCCTGCCGGCCTCGGTATACCTTCTTGAAGGCTGGCTGGCGGCGGAAGGTCACCGTCTGGCCGCCGAACAGACCCTGCTGGGCCGGGAGTGGGCCACTTTGAAGGAGCTTCCATGAACGCTACTTCGCGGGAACGCGCCATGGTTGCCAACACCCATCTTCCCCTCTCCCCCCGGGTTCTGCTGGAAATCTGGGAAGCCATGTCGAGCCTGCTGATCGATTTTCCCCAGGTGCTGGACCGCATGTCCCGCCAGCTTCCTCTGGCGGAACGCCTGCTGCGGGAAGCCCATCGGCTCGCGCCGCGCCACGGTGTCGAAAGGATCTCCATTCCCCAGGCCGGCACGCTTCTGGGACCGGAGAACCTGCGGCAGGCGGTGGTGCGCTGGCTGCTTCTGGCTCCCCTGCATCGCAATCCTCTGTGGGACCGGGTGCAGCAGGAAGCTTTGGCCCTGGGAGAAACCACACGCACGCTGGCCCTGCTGTTGATGCGTCAATCCCCCTGGTGGCGTTCCTCTCGCTTTCCGCAGCTTGACCCCGACTTCTATTTCATGGCCGGGTTGTTTCGCGAGTGTGGACAATGGGTCTTGTGGCAACAGGTTCCCGGATACCGTCTTCCTTTCCGACACTCCCCCGGCGACGGATCCGCCATTTTGCTCGATGAAACCACCCGCTTCGGCACCAATCATGCCCGCCTCGGCTCTCTCTTCGCCAAATCCCTGGGGCTGCCCGCCCACCTCTGCCGAGCCATTCGCAACCACCACCACCCCTTACCCGACTGGACGGCGGACCAGCCCGCCGGCCATTTGAAAGAGCTATTCCTGGCGGCCATTCTGCGCCTGGGCGATCGGGTCCACTCTGCCGAGCCGCTCGATACCGTCCATCTGAAAACCCCGTGTCGTCTGTTTCAACTGGAGCAGAAGGAGCTGTCCGCTCTCCTGGACGAGGCACGCCATCGCCTCCCTTCCTCCTCCCCCTGAAGAAAGCGAATCGACCCATGGCTCCGCCCCATTCCAATCCCACCAAACGACATGAACCGGTTGACAACCCCTTTTGGGTCAGTTACGCGGACCTGATGACCGCCTTGATGCTGCTTTTCCTGGTCGTCATGAGCTTGTCGGTCGTGGCCATCTCCTCCCGCGACTGGGAAGCCCGCCGCAACAGGGATCGGGATATTCAGGCGATCCTCAACGATCTCAAAGACAAGGCGGCGCAGAAAAATTTACCGGTTACATTCAATCCAACCCACTATACTATCGGCTTTGGCGAGCAGGTCCGGTTTGCACATAATTCTCATTATCTTTCGGAAGAGGCCCGGACACGCATTCGCCGTTTTGTTCCGGTTCTGCTTGAACTGCAGGCGAGTCAGGCAGGGCGTCGCTGGTTGCGCCGGGTTCACATCGAAGGCTATACCGACGAAACAGGGACTTATTTGTACAATGTGGACCTGAGCCTGCGTCGAGCCCAGGCGGTGCTGTGTACTCTGCTCTCTCCCGATTTGCCGGAGGAGCAGAAAGATTCCTTGAAAAAACTGCTCATCATTGACGGCGCCAGTACGACAAGCATCAAAGACAATCGTGAGGAGAGCCGGCGTGTGGAAGTTCGGCTGGAATTTCGGTCCTTCGGCAATGCCGAGGTGACGCGGCCCTTGCCGAAAATGCCGCTGGGACAGTGTCCCGTGCTGACGCGGGAGGTCCACGGGGAGGAGAATACGTCCGGTTCGTCGGGCAAAAACCCCGAACCTGTAAGGGATTGAGTGTCTCCAGGGATGGTTTTACCTGGGAAGCGGGGCTTGGGCCCTTGCGGGAGAAAGGTCATGTCGTCGATCAAATGTCCCCTGTGCGGAGGCCGTCCAGCCCGTATCTACAAATGCACGGCCTGCGGTGAGGTGCGTTGTGGACAGAACACCTGCGGGGGCAACAAGGGGGGGCCGAAAGGCTGGGCCAGTGCGGGTTCGCAATGCCGCACCTGCAATGCCGGACGTTACGGGGTTCTGGATTTCTTCAGCAAGGAGATGTCGGACCTGCAGAGGGAGAGCAGTGGGAGTTTCTCGGACGAGTGAGCTCTTGGATCTCGGGGGCGTTTATCGCCCCCCGAGATGAATTCGTTTAATATTTCAATCTGTTAAGTATCAAAAAAAGAAAATGTTCTATCCTTTGAATTTGACTTTGAATAGAATATTTTTGATACTTAAAGGATAAATATTTAAAGGGTAAAGATTTTTTTACCACCGCACCAGCGCCGATCCCCAGGTAAAGCCGCCG
Organism: Magnetococcales bacterium; assembly: GCA_015231925.1. NCBI lineage: Bacteria > Pseudomonadati > Pseudomonadota > Magnetococcia > Magnetococcales > Magnetococcales bacterium. Next base: position 2,136 of record JADGAQ010000041.1, on the reverse strand, counting down.
CCGAAAGCCTCCATCAGAATCAAATCCCCACTGCGAATCCGCCCATCCCGCACCGCCGTATCGAGGGCCAACGGCACACTTGCCGCCGAAGTATTGCCGTGGCGATCCACCGTGACCACCACCTGTTCCAGCCCCACGCCCAAACGTTCGGCAAGGCTTTGGATAATACGGATATTGGCCTGATGCGGCACCAGCCAGGAGATATCCTTGCGCTGCAATCCATGGGCGCCGAGCATCTCGTCCACCAGGTCACCCATGGTCAGAACCGCCCTTTTGAAGACCTCCTTGCCCCGCATCTCGATGAACCCCAACCCTCCGAAATCAGCGGGAAGATCCGCCGCAGGACCGGAAGAGACACCTCCCCCCACCTTCAGCAGGTCCAGATATTGCCCATCGGCATGCAGCACACTGCCCAACACCCCGTGACGCTCATCGCCGTCCGCAGTCAGCACGGCGGCCCCCGCCCCATCCCCGAAGAGGACACAGGTGGTTCGATCCCGCCAGTCCAGCAACCGGGTCAGGGTTTCGGCCCCCACCAGCAGAACCTTTTTGTGAGCCCCGGAGGTGATGAACGATTCGGCAATGGATAACCCGTAGATGAACCCGGTGCAAACCGCCTGGATGTCGAAAGCCGGAATGGCCTTTCGATTGGCCCCGAGCTTATGCTGCAAAATGGTGGCGGTGGAGGGAAAAACCAGGTCGGGCGTGGTGGTGGCGACGATGATCAGATCCAGATCGGAGACCTCCAGCCCTGCGGCGTCCAGTGCCCGGCGCGACGCCTCCAAAGCCAGATCCGAGGTCAACTCCCCGGCTGCGGCCATATGCCGCTGCGATATTCCGGTACGAGTGCGGATCCACTCATCGGTAGTGTCCACGCGGGTGGCCAGTTCGTCATTGGACACGGCATTTGCCGGCAAATAGGATCCCGTGCCGACAAGGCGGGCTCGCGGTCGTTTCACCTAGTCTCCCCCCGGAACACTCGTCAGCGCGGCGGCGGTCTGCCGTCCCACTTCCACGGCAATCTTCTCGTTCACCCGCTTGGTGGCCAGATTCACCGCCACTTCGATGGCATTGCGATAGGCCAGGGCATCGGCGGAGCCGTGGCTTTTGACCACGATGCCGTTCAACCCCAATAACATGGCGCCGTTGTACCGACGCGGATCAACCCGATCCTTGAAACGATTCAAGGCCGGTTTGGCCATCAAATAGCCGAAACGGGTCAACCAGGAGTGTCCAAAGGCCTCCTTCAGGAAGTGGATCAACATATGGGCCACTCCCTCGGCGCTCTTCAAACTGACATTCCCGGCAAAGCCGTCGCAGACCACCACGTCGAAGCGCCCGGCAAAGAGATCGGTACCCTCGACGTTACCGGCGAAACAGGGATTGCCCCGCAGCCGTTCACCCGTCTGGCGCACCACCTCGTTGCCCTTCATCTCCTCTTCGCCGATGTTGAGCAGACCGATGCGCGGTCCGGTCAATCCCATGACCGCCTTGGCGTAAACCTCGCCCATCAGGGCGAACTGCAGCAGGTGTTCCACGGTGCAATCCACGTTGGCGCCGAGATCCAGCATCAAGGTGGAGCCAATGCAGGTGGGCATCAGGGAGGCGATGGCCGGACGGTCGATACCCGGCAGGGTACGCAGAATGAAACGGGCAATGGCCATGAGCGCCCCGGTATTGCCGGCGGAGACGAAGGCGTCCGCCCGCCCCTCCTTGACCAGGCGGGCGCCGATGACCATGGAGGAGTCCTTTTTCTTGCGCAAGGCCACCGACGGCTTTTCAGCCATATCCACCACCTGGCTGGCGGGGATGATCTCAAAACGCGACTCATCCAGTTGGTAGCGGACACACGCCTCCTTCAGGACCGTTTCCGGTCCCACCAGCAGGAAGCGGGCGTTGGCGATGGAGCGGGCTGCCATCGCCGCCCCCTCGATCACCATGTCGGGGGCGTGATCCCCCCCCATGGCGTCCAAGGCGATGCGTGCCATCAAGGTTTCGGCTTTCGGTAGGGCGTGTTGACATTCACCATCTTTTGGCCCCTGGCGGCGTTTCAAGCCGGTTCGGAATGCTCATGTAGGCGAACTACATTCCGCTTCCTCACCGTCTTGCGCCTTGCCAGGAACCAAAATCCGGCAA
>JADGAQ010000040.1 GCA_015231925.1 Magnetococcales bacterium | reverse complement strand
CAATCACAGCTTGGCCGTGGATAATTAATGCTCTATTGATTTAGAATTGGAATAACATTTATTGTAATATGCCTACCAAATAGACATCCCTCTATTGTTGCAGGCGGATTGGCCCCCGAAAACCCAATCACTCCCGACTCATCTCTCCCGCAGAGCCACCGCTTTGGCTTTGAGAATCGGTTTCAGCAGATAATCCAGCACCGTCTTCTTGCCGGTCAGAATATCGACCGTGGCCACCATGCCGGGAATAATGGGCAGGGGGTTTTCGTCGCCGCCAAGGCGGTTGGCCTTGGTGCGCACCTGGATCAGGTAGTGGCTCTCCCCCTTCTCGTTGGCGATGGCATCGGGACTGATCTGTTCCAATTGCCCCACCAATCCCCCGTAAATGGCAAAATCATAGGCGGAAAACTTCACCGTGGTCTGCAGGCCGGGCCTCAGAAAGCCGATATCCTTGGGATTGATGCGGGCTTCGATGAGCAGCGTCTCCTCGGCGGGCAGAATCTCCACCAGATCCATGCCGGAGCGCACCACCTGCCCCAGGGTGTTGACCTTCACCCGGATGATGGTGCCCTTTACCGGAGAGCGCACCGAAGTACGCACCACCTTGTCCTTGATGGCCGCCACCCCCTCCTCCAGGGAATTCAGCTCATCCCGGGTCTTGTTGAGTTCCGACTGGGCCTCGTTGCGGAAGGTGATGCGCGGCTCGTCCATCTTGCGACGCGCCTCTTCCAGGGCCGCCTCCACCCGTGGAATGGCCAGGGTGTTGCCCTCCAGACTGCCCTCCAGCTCCGACACCTCCCGCTGCAGGCGCAACAACTCGACCTCCGACATGATGCCCTGCTTGACCATCGGCTGGGTGATGTTCAGCTCCTTGCGGGCCAACTCCAAACGACGCGCCAGTTGCGCCCGATTGGCGCGCAGCTCCCCCACCTCGTTGCGCTTCTGCTCCACCTGCTGCTGGATGATCTGCGTGGCGCTGTTCAAGGCCACCGCACGGGAGCGGAACAGCGCCGCCTCGTTCTCCCCGGTGCGGGGGGCTTCCGCCTTCACTGCAGCGGGAACCTCGTAGGGCTGCCCCGCCAGTTCCGCTTCCAGCCGCGCCGCCTTGGCCATCAGGGAGAGCATGCGCACCCGGTTCTCCTGGAAATTGGATCGGAACTGGGTGTCGTCGATGCGCAGCAGCATCTGCCCCTTCTCCACCATATCCCCCTCACGTACCAGCAACTCCGAGAGGATGCCCCCCTCCAGATTCTGCACCACCTGAATCTGACCCGAGGGAATGACCTTGCCCTCACCCACCGTCACCTCGTCCAGACTGGCCACCCGGGCCCACAGAATGAACAACACCACGAACAGTATGGCCAGCCACAGCAGCAGATGGGCCAGAAAATGCGACTTGCCACCCGGACTCACCAGCCAGTCATCCTGCGAGGTGGACGGATTCCAATCGTCGTTCATGCCCCGCCCCCATCCCGCTCCAGGGGAAGTTTCCCTTCCACCAGCTGCTTCAGAATGCGATCCCGGGGACCGTCCGCCACCAGTCGCCCCCCCTCCAGCACCAGGATGCGCTCCACCATGGTCAACATGGAAGCCTTGTGGGTCACCAGCAACAGACTGGCGTTGGTGGTGGCCAGGCCCAACTCCCGGCGCAGCCGCTCCTCCGCCCCGCTGTCGAGGGCCGAGGTGGGCTCGTCCAGCAGCAACAGAACCGGATGGCCCATCATGGCCCGCGCCAGCGCCACCGATTGCCTCTGCCCGCCGGATAGCCCGCTGCCCTGCTCCCCGATGTGGAGATCAAAACCCAGCGGATGCTGGTTGACCAGTTGATCCACGCCGCAAAGCCGGGCCACTCTCACCAGATCCTCGTCCTCGGCATAGGGGTTGCCCATCATCAGGTTCTCCTTCAGCGTACCGGAGAAGAGGATGGGATCCTGTTGCACATAGCCCAGATTGCGGCGCAAATCCGCCGGATCGATCTGGCGGATATCGATGCCATCCAGCAGAATCGACCCTTCGGTGGGTTGATAGAGTCCCGCCACCAGCTTCAGCAGCGTGCTTTTCCCCGATCCGGTGCGCCCGATGATGGCCACCTTCTCTCCGGGATGGATGGTGAAGTTGAGATTGCGCAACACCGGTTGCCGCGCCTGGGGATAGGTGAAGGAGATATCCTGGAAACGCACCCCGCCCTGCAGTTTGGGCCGATGCAGAAAGGAACTCTCCCAGGGACGCTCCTGGGGAAAATTGACCAGCCGGTTCAACGCCTGCAAGGAGACGCGGGAGTGGTGAAAGCGTACCAGAAGACCCGCAATCTGCCCCAAAGGCGCCAGAGCCCGTCCGGTCAGGATGGTGCAGGCCACCAGGGCTCCGGTGGTCATGGCCCCTTCGGAAATCAGATACACCCCCTGGATGACCACCCCCACCGAGACCAGTTGCTGAAACAGCAGGGTCACGTTGACCGCCAGGGCGGAGAAGAAGCGCGATTTCAACCCTGTACCGGCATTGATGGCCACCAACTCCTCCCAGCGCCGGGTCATGCCCCCCTCCGCCCCCAGAACCTTGATGGTCTCCAGGCCGGAGAGCGTCTCCACCAGCAGGCCGTTCTTGCGGGAACTCTCGCGGAAACTGCTCTGCACCGCCTTGTTCAAGGGCCACTGCACCAGCAGACCGGTCAGCACCACCACCGGAATGGCCATCAGCGGCAGCAATACCAGATTACCCCCCAGAATCCAGGCCACTCCCAGAAAAAGCAGCAGAAAAGGCAGGTCGATGAAGGCCGTCATGGTGGCGGAGGTGAAGAAATCCCGCAGCCCTTCGTACTCCTGCATCAGCTTGGCGGAAGCCCCCACCGATTGGGAACGGCTCTCCAGACGGGCGCCCAGTATCCGTTCGAACAGAAAACGGGCCATGAGCAGATCGGCCTTCTTGCCGGCCAGATCCAGAAAATGACCCCGCAAGGTGCGGATCAGGAAGTCGAAGAAGAAGACCATCCCAACCCCCGCCGCCAGCACCCACAGGGTCTCCAGGGCGTGGTTCGGCACCACCCGGTCGTAGACGTTCATCACGAAGAGAGGAGAAGCCAGGGTGAAGAGGTTCAGCAGCAGGGAGGCCAGTACCACCTCCCCGAAGATCGGCCAGAAACGGGAGAGGGTGCCCCAGAACCAGTGGCGAGGTGGTTTTTTCGGTCCCTGCTCCTCTTCGGCGCTTTCGAAACGCAGGCGGGGCGCCACGAAAATGGCGTATCCCTGATAGAGGGTTTGCACCTCTGAAAGCGCCATCTCGCGCTCGCCGCTGCCGGTTTCCGGAAGCACCAGCCGGACCAGGCCCCGCCCGACATCCAACGCGGTCAGCAGGGCCGCCTGTCGGCCATTCAGCAGCAGAACCGCCGGCAGCATGGCCGGAGTCAGTCCCTTCAAGGCTTTGCGCACCACCCGAGCGGAGAGTTCCGCCCGTTCCGCCGCCCGCAAAAACAGCGCGGGCGTCATGCGGTTCTCCTCCAGCGGCAATCCGGCCCGCAGGGCGTGCAGGGAGCGGGGGCGCCCGTGGTAACGGGTCAGAAGGGCCAGACAGTGCAGCAGCGGATCGTCCCAGGCCTCTTCACCCGCCGGCAGGCCCCATGAGGGCGTCTCCTCGGAAGGGATTTGCATCATGTGTGTCACGGATCCCGTTTTGGCCATGCAGATATCCGGGCAAGGCCGCCCTTACCCGGGCCAACACCTCCGGCCAGTCTCCGGGACCACGCTGCCGCCACAGCCGCAACGAGGCGTACCAGGGACTGACCTCCCCTACTCTACCCCATCGCCAGTCCGGCATCCAAGGCAATAAGACCCAGGCCGGTCTGCCCATGGCCCCGGCCAAGTGGGCTATCGCGGTATCCACGGTGATGACCAGATCGAGGCCCTGCAGAATCCGGGCGGTTTCGGCCATATCCCGAGATTCGACCCGTTCGCCGGCCATGGCATGAAGCTCCGGCTCCCGCGCCGCCGCGCCGTGGGCCAGAAGAAGGAAACGCACCCCTTCCAGGGAGAGCAACTCCCGCATCAACGGCAGTGGAATGCTGCGGTTGTGGTCGTTGAGATGATCGGGATTGCCCTGCCAGACCAGCCCCACCACCGGGCGGACGCCGGAAATCGCCGCCTCTCCGCTCAGGGGAAGATAGCCTTCCCGCCCCGGAATCGTGTCGAGGTCCACCTGCAAAACGGAGAGCAGGCTCATCAAGGGCAGATGAAGATCGCATTCGGGCAGGGGATCCCCTTTTTGCAGCAAGGTGAGGCGGTCGGAAAGGTGCAGCAGCAGCGGTTTCAAAGGCGGCTGCACCTCCAGGACGAGTTGCGCCCCCGTCTCCAGAAGCCGGGGCAGAAAACGCAGCATCTGCAGGGTATCCCCCAAGCCCTGTTCGGCGTGCAGCAGCAGACGGCGTCCCGCCGGAGGCTCACCCTGCCAGAGGGGGCAGGAAAAATCGCGCCGGAAACGGCGCATCCGGTGGGTTTCGTGGCGCAATTCGAATCCCGGCCAAGCCTCCCGATAACGACCCGACAACAGCAGCAACAGGCTGCGGTTGAACAGCGTCTCGGGCGACCGATGCCGGTCCAGGGCCCGGTCGAAGGCGCTCAAGGCCTCTTCCACCCGCCCCATGGCCTGAAGGGCGGTTCCCGGATTGTTCCACAGCGAGACCTCCCCCGTTCCCAGGGTCAGCGCCTGCTCGAAGGCCTGCAGCGCCTCCTCGGGCCGGTTGAGCAGCAGCAGGGCGGAACCCCGGTTGGCGACACAGGTGGCCAGGTCGGCTCCGAGGGTTTCAGCCGCCCCAAAGGCCTCCATGGCCTCTTCGATGCGCCGGGCTTCCAGCAGGGAACGTCCGAGATTGTTGCGAAAGGATCCGTTGCCCGGTTCCAGGGAGACCGCCCGCTTGTGGGCCAGCAGGCTCTCGTCGAGGCGTCCCGCCTCCCCCAGGGTCTGTCCCAGGCGATCCCAAGCCAAACCCCAGGAGGGATGCAACGCCACCGCCCGCTGCATCGACTGAATCCCTTCCTCCCACCGTTTGAGCCCCCAAAGGGCCTCCCCCCGCCCCAAATGGGCCTCGGCAAAGGCCCCGTGGACCGCCAGCGCTGCCTCGAAGGCCGCCAGCGCCTCGTCGAGACGACCCAGCTCCAACAGTACCTGACCCCGGTTGCGCCAGGCTTCGGGATAGGCCGATTGCCGCTGCAAAGCCTCCTCGAAGCAGCGCAGGGCCTGCTCGCGTCGGCCCATGAGATAGTGGCCGATACCGAGATTGTTGTGCAGCGGCGCCAGCTCCGGGCGAAGGGTCAGCGCCATCTCCAACAGGCGCAACGACTCGTCGAGACGGCCTGAGTCGCGCACCAAGTTGGCCAGGTTGTTCAGCGCCTCCACCCGTTGCGGCGAGTGCGACAGCAGGCGTCGGTAAAGGTCTTCGGCTTCCTCCCGCCGACCGCTCTCCTGAAGCAGCAGAGCCAGGTGTTCCAGGGCTTCGGGATGATGGGGATCGTGCTGCAGAACCTGGCGGAAAGCGGCTTCGGCCAGGCCGAAGGAGCCCCGCTGCCGCCAGGCAAGCGCTTTTTCGAAGAGAAGATCGGTGGGGGATTGGGACATGGATCAGAACCGGGGTGGACGGATCCACCCCGAAGAACTCAAGGCACGATCCAGAGCAGAGCCTCCCGGGGAGTCACGGCCTGGCCTTTTTCGATATAGATCTCCTTGACCGTTCCGGCGATGGGCGCTTTCATCTCGGTCTCCATCTTCATGGCCTCGGCAACCAGGACCGGCTGGTCCGCAGCGACCACGTCGCCCACGGAGACCAGAACCGCCACGATCTTGCCCGGCATGGTGGTGGTGACATGGCCCGGCTCCGTGGCCATGAGCCGTCCGGTGGGAGAGGTCTCCCGGCTGGAGGCCATCGAGCTGTCGAAGTTCATCTCCCCGAGGGTTTCGACCACCACCTCTTCCGAAACGTCGTCCACGTTGAAATAGAAACGGCGCTCCGCCTGACCCTTGTGGCTGGCCCCCGTCACCTTGACGTGGAAGGTCTCTCCGTGCATGTGGATCTTGAATTCGGTGGGACCGGGGCAGGTCGCCCCCTTGGTCTGAGAGGGCGGTGGATCCAACGGCTCGGGAATCAGCTTGCCGTCCCGGCGTTGCGTGAGGAAATCCCGCCCCACCTGGGGAAACATGGCGTAGGAGAGGACATCCTCCTCGGAGAGCGCCAGCTCGCCGATCTCGTCCCGCAAACGGGACAACTCCGGCGGAATCAGGTCGGCGGGCCGGCAGGTGATGCACTCTTCGTCACCGGTGGCCATACGTTGCAGCTCCGGGTCCACCGGCGCGGGGGAACGGCCGTAGCGCCCCTGAAGATAGAGTTTCACCTCGTTGGTGATGCTCTGATAACGCTGCGGGGTCAGGACATTGAACACCGCCTGGGTGCCCACGATCTGGGAGGTGGGGGTGACCAGGGGCGGATAGCCCAGATCCTCCCGCACCCGGGGGATCTCCCGAAGCACGTCGTTCATCTTGTCGAGGGCGTTCTGCTCCCGCAACTGGTTGGCCAGATTGGAGATCATGCCGCCGGGAACCTGATTGACCTGCACCCGGGTATCCACACCGGTATATTCGCTTTCGAACTGATGGTACTTGGGGCGAATCTGGTAAAAATAGATGCCGATGGCCTGAATGGCCTCCAGATCGAGCCCCGTATCGTAGGGCGTGTGCCGCAACGCGGCCACCATGCTCTCCGTGGGGGGATGGGAGGTACCCCCGGCCATGGAGGAGATGGCGGTATCGATATGGGTCAGCCCGTTTTCGATGGCCTTGAGATGACACATCTCGGCAAGCCCCGAAGTGGCATGGGAGTGCAGGTGCAGCGGCAGATGCACCGCATCCTTGAGGGCCCTGACCAGCTCGCCGGTGGCAAAGGGGGTCAACAACCCCGCCATGTCCTTGATGGCGATGGAGTCGCAGCCCATGGATTGCAACTCCTTGCCCATGGCCACGAACCCGGCGATGGTATGCACCGGGGAGGTGGTGTAGGAGATGGCTCCCTGGGCATGTTTGCCAGCCTTCTTGACCTCCTCGATGGCGGTTTTCAGGTTGCGGGTGTCGTTCAGGGCATCGAAAATACGGAACACATCCATGCCGTGATCGGCAGCCTTGCGCACGAACTCCCGCACCACGTCATCGGAGTAGTGACGGTAGCCCAGGAGGTTTTGACCGCGCAGCAGCATTTGCAGCCGGGTGTGCGGCAGCGCCTCCCGCAGCTTGCGCAACCGCTCCCAGGGATCTTCCTTGAGAAAGCGCAGGCAGGAGTCGAAGGTGGCGCCTCCCCAGCACTCCAGGGACCAGAAACCGACCCGGTCCAACTGGGGGCAGATGGGCAGCATGTCCTCCAGCCGCATGCGCGTGGCCAGAAGGGATTGATGGGCATCCCGCAGAATGAGGTCGGTGACGTAAATTTTCGACATGATTCGACTCCCTTGCGCCTTACATTCCCGCATGGGCGCAGATGGCCGCCGCCAACGCCGCCGCCAGATTTTCCTTCCGCTGTTTGGTCGAATAGTTGACCAACTCGGGATGCGCATCGACGAACCCGGTGTCGAACTGACCCTTGCGGAAGTCGGGATGGTCAAGAATTTGAAGATAATAGGGAATGGTGGTTTTGATACCGAAGAGGCCCATATCCCGTAAAGCCCGTTTGCCGCGATTGAGGGCATCCGGCCAGGAGAGGGCCCAGACCACCACCTTTGCCAGCATGGAATCGAAGTAGGGCGGCACGGTGTAGCCGGTATAGATGGCGGTATCGGTACGCACTCCCGGTCCACCCGGCGCATAGTAGCGCGTGATGCGTCCGAAACTCGGCAGGAACTGGTTTTTGGGATCTTCGGCGTTGATACGGAACTGGATGGCATAACCGCGATGGCGGATTTCATGCTGGGCGAATCGCAGGGGCAGACCCTGGGCCACCCGGATCTGCTCCTCGACGATATCCACTCCGGTGATGGTCTCGGTGATGGTGTGTTCCACCTGGACGCGGGTGTTCATCTCCATGAAGTAGAAGCGCCCGGTTTCGTCCTGCAGGAATTCGATGGTCCCGGCGCTGGTGTAGCCCACGGTGCGGGCCGCCATGACCGCCAGGCCTCCCAGATACTGCCGCTGGGCGTCGTCCAGCATGGGCGAGGGGGCGATTTCGATCAGCTTCTGGTTGCGCCGCTGGATGGAGCAGTCCCGCTCGAAGAGGTGGATCACATGGCCGAAATTGTCCGCCAGGACCTGCACCTCCACATGGCGTGGATTGACGATGCACTTTTCCATGAAGATTTCGGCACTGCCAAAGGCCTTGGTGGCCTCCGAAAGCACCCGATCGTAGTTCAGGCGCAGGGCCTCGACGTTGTCGCAGCGGCGGATGCCCCGCCCGCCGCCACCGTTGGTGGCTTTCAGCATGACCGGATAACCGATCTTCTCCGCCAGAGTCACCGCTTCGTCCAGCCCGCTCAGATTGCCGTCGGAACCGGGAATGACCGGCAGACCCGCCCGCATCATGGCCTTGCGGGCTTCGGTCTTGTCGCCCATGGCGCGGATCACCTCCGGACGGGGACCGATGAAGGTCAAACCCCGTTTCAGGCAGGCCTCGGCGAACAGTGGATTTTCCGAGAGGAAACCGTATCCGGGGTGGATGGCGTGGCAACCCGTCTTCACGGCCAGATCGACGATCAGCGGAATATTGAGATAGCCCGCCACCGGATCGGATCCGATGGAGTGGTTCTCGTCGGCCTTCTTGACATGAAGGGAAAACCGGTCCGCATCGGTATGGATGGCCACGGAACGGATGCCCATCTCCGCGCAGGCCCGGATGATGCGAACGGCTATTTCGCCGCGATTGGCGATGAGAATCTTGTAGAAGGACACGGAGTCTCCGTCTGGTCAGTGCAGGCGGCCAAACCACCTCCCATGGTTTGAGCTCGTTTTCCGGTGATGCGTTCCACCACACCCTTCCCTGAGCGCGATTTATCGACCACATCCGAATTCAGTATAACGGACTTGAATGTCCCCGCCAATAGTGGACATTTTCCCGGCGTATTCCACTAGGGCGTGTTGACATTTGCCAGATTTTGGTTCCTGGCAAGGCGCAAGACGGTGAGGAAGCGGAGTGTAGCTCGCCTACATGAGCATTCCGAACCGGATTGCAACGCGGCCAGGGGCCGAAAGATGGTGAATGTCAACACGCCCTAATAGCTGCGGGCAATAATGGCCACATTCCGGGTCTCCTTGCCGGTCAACAGGCATCTACCCGGTCGGCCCTGCTCCCCGAGGGGCAGGCAGCGCACCGACAGCTTAAGCTCTTTCATGCGTTCGATCACCGCCGGATCCGTTTCCGCATCCAGGTGGAAGGGCGCACGCACGAACCCCGCCACCTTGGCCTCGTTGCGATCGAAGAAGCGTTCCATCTCCTCTTTGCTCTCCAGGACCACGCTGTGGTCGTCGCGGAAGCGCGTGGCCCGGGCCAGCAGGCTATCGTGTATATCCTGAAGCAGGAAGGGGGCTTTTTGCAAGAATTCCTGTCGCGGCATGGAGGTACGCTCCCTGGCGCTCTGGTCCCGCCGGGAGATGGTCAGGGTGTCGCCGGCCATTTCCCGTCCGCCGATTTCGACCCGCAGGGGATACCCCTTGCCCACCGCTTTCCAGAACTTGTCGCCCCCCCGCAGGTTGCTGCGGTCGATGTGAACGCGCAGGGCTTGCCCGGCATAGTGTTTGGCCGACAGTTCCCTGGAGAGATCCTGGCAATAGTTCAGCACCTGTTCCATCTCCGTGGCCTTGGCCACCGGCAGCAGGACGATCTGGGCCGGGGCGATGGCCGGAGGCAGCACCAGGCCGTCGTCGTCGCTGTGGGTCATGATCATGCCGCCGATCAGGCGGGTGGAGACCCCCCAGGAGGTGGTCCAGGCCAGTTGCCGCTGCTGATTGGATCCCGTGAAGCCGATATCATAGGCCCGTGAGAAGTTCTGCCCCAGGAAATGGGAGGTACCCGCCTGCAACGCCTTGCCATCCTGCATCATGGCTTCGATGCAGTAGGTGTCGACCGCCCCCGGAAACCGCTCGCCGGGGGTCTTTTCCCCCTTGATCACCGGCATGGCCAAACGGTCGCGGGCGAACTGCTCGTAGACATCGAGCATGCGCATGGTCTCTTCGACAGCTTCCCGATCCGTGGCATGAGCGGTATGCCCCTCCTGCCAGAGAAACTCGGAGGTGCGCAGGAAGAGGCGGGTGCGCATCTCCCAGCGCATCACGTTGGCCCATTGGTTGATCAGGATGGGCAGGTCGTTGTAGGAGGTCAGCCACTTGGCGAAGGAGTGTCCGATAATGGTCTCGGAGGTGGGCCGGATGATCATGGGCTCGGTCAGTTGCGCCCCGGGAGCCGGACGCAGCCCCCCCTCCCCGTTGCCTTCCAGACGGTAGTGGGTGACGACGGCGCACTCCTTGGCGAAACCCTCGACGTGCTGCGCCTCCTTTTCCAGAAAACTCATGGGAATCAGCAGCGGGAAATAGGCGTTTTGATGGCCCGTCTCCTTGAAGCGCCGGTCGAGATCCTGCTGAATCAACTCCCAGATGGCGTAACCCCAGGGTTTGATGACCATGCAGCCCCGGACCACGGAGTGTTCCGCCAGGTCGGCATGGCGGATCACCTCCTGATACCACTCGGGAAAGTTGGCCTGCCGGGTGGGAGTGATGACCGTGCGTTCCTGGCTCATGGGATCTTTCCGTGGCAAAGGGACATTAATGGAAGACGACGGTGCGCCCGTTCCACTCGATGATCTTGTGTTCGGCGAATTTGCGCAAGGCTCCGGCGAGCACGCTCTTTTCGATGTGGGCCCCGGAGCGCTTCATCTCCTCCACCGAGTAGCCGTGATGTACCGGGTGGATATCCTGGGCGATGATGGGGCCTTCATCAAGCTTTTCCGTGACGAAGTGGGCCGTGGCCCCGATCAGCTTGACCCCCCGCGCAAACGCCTGGCCATAGGGATCGGAACCGGCGAAGGAGGGCAGAAAGGAGTGATGGATATTGATGACCGGTTTGTTCAACTCCCGCAGGAAGTCGCCGGAGAGAATGCGCATGTAACGGGCCAGCACCACGACATCGACCTCGTGGTTGGCCAGCACCCGCAACTGTTCGGCCTCGTGATCGCGGGAGCCCGTCAGAGCCGGAATGTGATAAAACGGCAGACGGAAACGGGACGCAACCTCGGCCAGATCGGAATGGTTGCTGATCAAACAGGAGACGGAGACAGGCAGACTGCCGTCATACTGCCCGGTCAGAACCTCCATGGGGCAGGAGAGGGTCTTGGAAGCCAGCAGAGCCACCCGGCAGGAGACCTGGGGATCGAAAAACTGCCAGGTCATGTCCAGAGTGCGACCCAGCCCGGCGAAAGCGGCGTTCCAATCGGCCAGGCTCTGGTGCAACTCCAGGGATTGTCCCTCCACCCGGATGAAAAAGCGCCCCCGCTCGACATGCTGCTCCAGCTTGACGATATTGACCCTGGCCATGGCGAAAAAGCCGCTGACCGCCGCGATCAATCCGACGCGATCGGGACAGGAGCCCAAAAAGACCAGAAAAGACGGGTTGGCAATCACCCGGTTTTCATCCTTCCTTCAAGGTATCGTCGTACTGGGCTTCCAGCTTTCTGGCGTGATTTCCCTCCTGCCGGGCCAGAAACTCCAGCACGTCCCGAACCTCGGAATCGCCCACCTCTCTGGCCAGGGAAAGATAGAAAGCCTGGGTGGCCTTCTCCTTCTTGGCCGCCAGAAGCAGCGACGACTCGTAATCCAGACTCTTTTCGGGATCGTCGCTGACGACGGCGTATTCCGAAAGATGCAGATCCTCCGAGGGGAAGCGTTTCAAACGGGGCAACCGCCCCTGGTCCAGAATCCGTTCCAGGTGCCGCTTGTGTTCCATCTCCTCCCGGGCATGAGCCAGCAAAGCGTCCCTCTGATCCTCGCTCTGACTGCGCTGCGCCAGATCCTCGTAAAAGGCCGCTTCGATCAATTCGTGACGGATGGCCAGTTGGATGAGTTCCTCGAAGGTCTTCATGCACGATCACTCCCAGGCCAGGGCAAGACTCGACATATGGGCACTGAAGGCCATCTCCCTGAGATCGGCCCCGACGGGCATCAACTCCGGTTCCAGCAGCCGTGAAGCGCCGATACGCCCGCCGCTGCCGTTCAGGACGGGCTGCATGGCCGGCACCTCCGCCACCAGGGCCTGACGCAATCCCGTCAGACTCTGCAAGGAGGCATCCCCGATCAGTCCGGCCAAAACCGCGTAGGCGCTGCGGCGCTCCCCGGAATTCAGGGCGGGACGCAAACGGGCCAGACGCCCTTCCCGGTCGAGCAGGCAGCCTTCGTACTCCAGGGGATCGGCTACCGGCAGCCAGTGGTCCACGGAGCTGTCCGCCGCCTGGGAGGAGAGGACGACGAGCCGCGCCCCGGTGGGGGCCAGCCGCCCCAGGGAGGTATTGACCAGCACCAGCACGTCGGCGCTGGCCTGATCGGGCCAGGGTTTGGCTCCCAGGCTTTTCAGAAAGGCCAGATTGGCTTCGCCGCGAATCTTGCCCGCCGGTTTGGAGGAGGGGCGCACCCGATCACCGGCCACATAGTAGAGTTGACCGCCCCGGCTGCGCGCCAGAAGACTCGCGGCATAGAGTTCCTCCACAACAGCTCGCGCCGACACCACGACGGCGAGATTGCCGGCCTTGGCGATCTGTTCGGCCACTGTGGCCACGGCCTCTCCGCGGGCAGGACTGCGTTGCGCCAGCAACCGCCAGGCGAAACGCCCCTCGGCGCAGATGACGGCCCCGTTGACCGGATCGCCGGCGATGCTGGTCACCTTGACCACCCGCCCTTCCGCCACATGCACGGCCAAACCACAAGCCAGGCTGCAGGCGGTGCAGGTCGTCTCCACCACCTGCCACTTCCAGGGCCCCGCCTCTTTGCCGGTGTTGGGCGACAGGGTACCCGTGGGACAGACATCCATGCACATGCCGCAGGCATCGCAACCGGTGTCTTGCAGCGGATCGTCGAAGTTGGGCCCGATGCGGGTGACGAAACCCCGATTGATAAAAGCCAGGGCATTGATCTGGCGCACCTCGTTGCACAGGCGCACACAACTGCCGCAGGTGATGCACTTGTCCCCTTCGATGCGGATCAGCGGATGGCGCTTGTCTTCGTCGTAGCAGCGTCTGTCCCCCTTGAGACGGGCTTCGCTGCCGTCGTATTCGGTGGCATAGCGACGCAAATCGCAGTCGAAGCGGGCATTGCAGCCGCACTCGATGCAGCGGCTGGCTTCCGCCAGGGCCTGGGCCTCGTTCAAGCCGATGTTGATGGCCCCCCAACCGCCGTTGTGCAGGCGTTCTTCCGCCTCCAGGGTGGTCTCCAGCGCCCGTTTCTTGTGGACGTAGCGGGGGGAGAAATCGGCCATTTCCAGCTCTTCCAACCGCCCCCGGGAGATGGCGTAAGGCTTGGTCAAGGTCACCGGGGAGCCTTGGAGATAAAGGTGCATGGCCATGGCGGCGCGACGCCCCTCCCCGATGGCCCGGATCAGAATATCGGGGCCGAAGGAGCAGTCTCCGGCGGCGAAAACCCCGTCCAGGGAGGTCACCTGGGTCTTTTCGTCGTAGACGATGGTCTTCCAGCGGGTGGTGCCGGGTTTCCGCGGCTCGCCTTCGAGGCAGGAGAGGTCCGGATCCTGGCCGATGGCGGCCACGACCAGATCGCAGTCGATATCCTCCTCGCTGTCGACCAACGGCACCGGACGACGGCGGCCCGACTCATCCGGCTCCCCCAACTCCATGGTGATGACCTGCAAGCCGCGAGCGCGTCCTCCGGGACCGACCTGAACCTTGGTCGGCGCGGTGAGAAAGCGGAATTCGACCCCCTCTTCCATGCACTCTTCCTGCTCCTGGGGCAAGGCCGGCATTTCGGCCTGGGTGCGGCGATAGACCAGAGTGACCTGGGCTCCCAGCCGACGCGCCACGCGGGCGCAGTCCATGGCCGTATCCCCTCCCCCGATGACCACCACGTGTTCGCCCAGTTCGATCGGCTCGCCCAGAACAGCCTTGCGCAGAAAATCGACGCCGCCGATGACGCCCGGAACATCCTCGTTTTCGATACGCATCGGTTTGGCCAGATGGGCCCCGATGGCCAGCAGAATGGCCCCGAAACCACGGGCCTTGAGATCGGTCAGGGTGAAATCCCGCCCCAGCCGCTGATTGTGATGAACCGTCACCCCCAGGTCCAGAATGGTGCGAATCTCCTTGTCCATCAACTCCCAGGGCAGGCGGAAGCGCGGAATGCCGTAGCGGGCCATGCCCCCGAGGGAGGGCAGGGCTTCGAAGATCTCCACGGCGTGACCGGCCAGGCGCAGATAGTGGGCCGCTGACAAGCCCGCCGGTCCGCCGCCGATGATGGCCACCTTGTGGCCGCTGTCCGGCGCGGGTGTTCCCACGAAGGGGCCGTGGCTGATCTCGTACTCGGAGGCGAAACGCTTCAGGGGATTGATGGCCACCGGCTCGTCCACCAGCCCCCGCCGGCACTGGGATTCACAGGGATGGGGACAGATGCGGCCGCAAACCACCGGCAGGGGGTTGCGCTCCTTGATCAGACGCACCGCCGCGTCGAACTGACCGTTGGCGATGTGGGCGATATAGCCCTGGATATCGATGTTGGCCGGACAGGTGGCTTCGCAGGGAGCGATGCAGTCACCGGCGTGATCGGAGAGCAGCAGGTCCAGGGCCATGCGCCGCGAGGCGTGAACCCGCTCGGAATCGGTATGGATCACCATGTTCGGCGCCACCCGGGTGCTGCAGGCGGGCACCAGACCGCGCGCCTTTTCCACCTCCACCACGCAGAGGAAACAGGAGGCGAAGGGCTTCAACCGGTCATCGTAACAGAAGGTGGGAATGGAGGCGCCATGAGCCTCGGCCACCTCCCGGATGGTCCTTTGGGGATCCACCTGCAGGGATTGACCGTTCAGGGTAATGGTAATTGGCTCGCTCATCAGGATCTTCTCCGTACCCGTGGAGTCTGAGGGGACCCGCGTCTGACCGGCATCATTGCACCAGAATGGCGTCGGGCTTGCAAACCTCGGCGCACATGCCGCAATTGATGCACAGGTGGTGATCGATCACCCAGGTTTCCGGTTTCTTCAACTCGCCGGAAATGCAACTGACCGGACATTGCCGTTTGCAGATGGAACAGCCGGTACACTTGTCGTTCCGGATGGTGTGGGTGATCAGGGCCTTGCAGATGCCGCCGGGGCAACGCTTCTCCTGAATGTGGGCGACATACTCGTCACGGAAATATTTCAGTGTGGTCAAAACCGGATTGGGAGCGGTCTGCCCCAGGCCGCAGAGGCTGGCTTCGCGAATGGAGGGGCCCAGGTTCTCCAGGGTGGTCAGATCCTCCATGGTGCCCTTGCCCTCGCAGATACGGGCCAGGATCTCCTTCATGCGCAAGGTGCCGATGCGACAGAAGGTGCATTTGCCACAGGACTCGATCTGGGTGAATTCCAGAAAATAACGCGCCAGATCGACCATGCACGACTTGCTGTCGGTGACGATCATGCCGCCGGAACCCATGATGGCGCCGGTGGCGTTGATGGCCTCGTAATCGATGAGGGTATCGAACATCGATTCGGGGATGCAGCCACCGCTGGGCCCGCCCATCTGCACGGCCTTGAAAGGCCGACCGGTGGCGGAACCGCCGCCGATCTGCTCCAGAACGTGGCGAATGGTGGTTCCCATGGGGACTTCGACGAGACCGCCCCGGGCCACCGCGCCCGCCAGGGCGAAAACCTTGGTGCCCTTGCTGCCGGGGGTGCCGTAGGCGGCGTACCGGCTGCCGCCGTTGACCAGGATCCAGGGCAGGGAGGCCAGGGTTTCCACGTTGTTGATGATGGTGGGATGGCCGAAGAGCCCCTTGATGGCCGGGAAGGGCGGGCGAATGCGGGGCATGCCGCGATGCCCCTCGATGGAGGCCAGCATCGCGGTCTCCTCCCCGCAGACGAAGGCCCCGGCCCCCTCCTTGATCTTCACGTCGAAGCAGAAGGTCGAGCCCAGAATGTTCCGGCCCAGATAACCGGCGGTCCGGGCGTCCGCGAGAGCCTTGCCGAAGTAGTTCAGCGCCAGGGGATATTCGGCCCGGATGTAGGCGTAACCGTGGGTGGCGCCGATGGCGTAAGCGGCGATCAGCATGCCTTCCAGCACCGAATGGGGATCCCCTTCCAACAGGGATCGATCCATGAAGGCCCCCGGGTCCCCCTCATCCCCGTTGCATACCAGATATTTCTCCTCGCCGGGGGCATTGCGGGCGAAGGTCCACTTGGTGGCGGTGGGAAAACCCGCACCACCCCGACCCCGAATCTGGGAGGTCCGCACCTCCTCGATGACCGCTTCGGGGGAGAGTCCCTGCCCCAGGATCTTGCCGATGGCCGCGTAGCCGCCCCTGGACAAGAAGGCCTCCAGGGAGGTCGGGTCGATGGTGCCCACATTGCGCAGGGCGATGCGGGTCTGGCCTTGCAGGAATCCGGCGGATTCGGTCTCCGGCTGGTCGGTGGAGCGGATGAAATTCCCCTCCGGCAGCGGCCCCTCCCCCCGGTGGAACCGCACGATCTTGGGCAGGTTCTTCTTGTTGACGTTGCCGTAGAGGAACTGTTTGCCATCGTCGCCGGTAATTTCGACCATCACTTCCCGATGGCACATACCCAGGCAGCCCACGGTGCGGTACTCGGCTTCCGGGAAGCGGTGACGCAGCAGTTCCTGAACCTCTTTGGCCCCGGCGGCGATGCCGCAGGTACCCTCTCCCACGGTAATGATGCGAGGCAGGGCCGCACTCATTGATCCACCTCCTGAAAGTTGCCGGGCAGGATTTCGTTACGCTCCCTGGCATGCTGCCGCAGGGCGCGCTGGGCGTCGGCCCCTTTCAGCGTCGGGTAGGTGGTCTCCCCGATGACCATCACCGGAGCCAGGCTGCAACAGCCGATGCAGGCCACGTTCTCGATGGTGTAGCTGCCGTTCGAGGCGGTATCTTCCTTGGGATCGGTGATGTCCAGAATATGTCGCAGGGAGGTGTTGAGACGGTCGGCGCCCTGTACGTGACAGGCGGTGCCGTGGCACACCTTGATCAGATGGCGTCCCACGGGTTTGAGGCGGAACTGGGCGTAAAAAGTGGCCACGCCGTAAAGCTGGCTGGCATTGATCCGGGTATTTGCCACCACCAGATCCATGGCCTTGCGGGGCAAATAACCGTACTCGCCCTGGATGGCCTGCAACAAGGGAACTGCAGCCTGGGGTTCCGAACCGATTTCATCAATCCAGTGCCGAACCTTTTCGGAATCCACTTCTGCTTCCAGGGACCGATTGCACACGACCATTCTCCCCGAACTCCGCAATTGTTTTCTCGATGGGGTGATTTACAAGCGGGAGATGTTATACTCCAAGAAAATCGGCTTCGTCAAAGGAACCTCAATGCAGGAATGGACGGTCACTCATCCAGTTCCAACTCATGGAAACCCACCTGAAGGATGGTTCGGGCCAAAAGTCGGGCCATCTCCTCGGTATGGCGGTGGCAGTGGACCTTGGACACACCCTGGTCCTGCCAGCGCGACAGCAGCTCCTTGCAGGAGTCGGTGCCGACGGCGGCCATGAAGCGTTGGTGGTAGATCTGCGCCAGGGTGTAGGTCTCCTCCTTGGCGTCCTCGTCCCCCGGTTGCTCGCGTCCGGCGATCATGCCGATGGCGATCATGCCGGCGGTCAGGACACCGCAGGTCGATTTGAGTTCGGAAAAACCGCCGTTGAGCGGTGTGGCCAGCCGGGTGATGCTGACCGGGTCGAAGCGATGGGAGGCGAAAACTTCGGCAAAGGCGCGCAGCAGGGCTTCGGCGCAGGAGAACTGATCGTCCTGGTAGTAGTTCCGGGTCAACTCGCCGATCTTTTCGACAACCTCGTCTTCGGTCATGATGCACTCTCCCCCGGGCGTGTGATGCGCAATTGGACCAGCTCCGCGCCGGTTTGTTCCGTGATGCACTGCAGCCCCCGTTCCGCCAAACGCGGGTAGAGCAGATGGGGAATGCGGTTGTGGGTGACGTGCAAGGTCTCTCCGGGCGCCAGCCGGGTGGTCGCTTCCAGAATGGTCAACAGGGGTTGGGGGTGGGGCAGGTCGCGCACGTCCAGATGGTTGTCGGGCATGGGATTCCTCCGTGAAAAGCGCCGGTTCGCCGCAAGGGCAAGGATATACCCGTTCGGGGCCGCAGGAAAACGGTTGGCGTGGAGAGGCGGAGCGTTCAAAATGGCGGGCCTTTACACCTCCACCGGCGAGAGGATGAAATGTCGGCCTTGCTGCCCCTGTTTCTGGATTTGACGGACAAACCCTGCCTGGTCATCGGAGCCGACGAGGAGGCCCGGAACAAGACGGCGGCCCTGCTGCAGGCGGGAGCGCTCCCTCGCCTGCTGATTCCGCCACGGGAAGAGACATGGGAGGCTCCCGAGGGGGCACGGCGGCTGGAGTGGCCTTTTCATCCGGATCATCTGGAAGGGTGCTGGCTTGTACTCTGTGCCTGGGGCGACAGCGTCTTTCATGAGTTTTTGTCTGCAGAATGCCGCAAAAGAAACATCTTTTTAAATGTAGTTGATCGCCCTAAGTTTTGCAGCGTGCAGTGGCCGGCTGTGGTGCAGGTGGCTCCGGTCACCGTGGCCATCTCCACCCGAGGAGCCTCACCGGCCCTGGCCTCCTATCTCAAGAAACGTCTGGGGGCGGCACTTCCCGAAGAATTGCCCGCTCTCGCCGCCTGGATGAGCCTCAAGCGTAGCGAGGTGGCCCAACGCATTCCCGATCCCTCACGACGCAGTCGATTCTGGAAAGTGCTTCTGGAGGGGGGGGTACCCGATGTCTGGCTGAATCGGGGATCGGCGGCTGCGGAAGAATTGTTGAATGAATATTTAGAGAGGGAGTTGGAATATTCCCGCCAACCGAATCAAACCTTTTGACTTTCAATATGTTATCTTTAAGTATCAAAAAAAAGGAAATGTTCTATCCGTTGACTTACCTTTATTTAACTCTTTCAGAATTATAGACCAAGAAGAATTATATAATATCTAAATAAAGTTACATCAAAAAAGTCAGTAACTATTCAGACCCCTGCACGGTGCAGCATGACCGTGTCAACGGCAAGAGGAAACGTCCCAGGGGTGCCCCCTGGACCCCATGGGGTCGGAAGTCAACAGCAAACGGAAGAGTCCCGCGCGCTGCCATGGACCCGCCGGGGGGATAATCCCCCCAAATCCCCGTATATCTGAATAGTTACAAAAGTCAAAGGACAGAACATTTTCTTTTTTTGATACTTAAAAGATAACACATTGAAAGTCAAAAGATATTAAAGAACTCCACCGACTCAGCACGCCAACAAACGATAGAACTCCGGAACATTGAGCAGAAACGAAACCGTACCATCCGGCATGATCCCCGTTCCGGAAAAGAGCGGAAGTGCCCCCAAGGCCCGTGGCAACGGTTTGACCACAATACTGACCGGCTCATCAATCGCGTCCACCTCCAGGGCGAAGAGTTTCTCCTCGCTGTGCAGAATGGCCACCTGCAACGTGGTTTGAGAAACCAACTCCCGGTAAACGCCCTCCCCGGTCATGCCCCGGCGGCGCAATACCTGCCCCAGGGAGAGCAGAGGCAACAGACGCTCCCGGAAACGGATCATGGGCCACTGCATCTTGCTCTCCAGATGGCCTCTCACACCCTCCCCATAATGGGAAACCAGTTCCACCACATGGGCCTGCGGAATGGCGTAACCGGTCTCCAAAGCCCGCACCAAAAGCGCCGGCACGATGGAGACACTCTGGGGAATGCGCAGCAGAAAACGGGTGCCCTGACCCGCTTGAGACCGAATCTGCACCGTTCCGCCCACCTTTTCCACCGCCGTCCTGACCACGTCCAGACCCGTTCCCCGTCCGGACAGACGACTCACCTCCGCCGCCGTGGAAAAACCCGGTTCCATGACCAGGCGAAGGATCTCCTCCTCTTTCATCTCCGCAGACTTCTGGGGCGTGATCAGACCCCGCTCCACCGCCTTGGCCAGCACCCTGTCCACATGGATGCCGCCCCCGTCGTCCTCCATCTCCAAAAAGATCTGGCCATGTTTCTGCTCCGCCTGCAGCCTGACCCGCCCGATGGGCGACTTGCCGACCCGCACTCTCTCCTCGACGGACTCGATGCCATGATCCACCGCATTGCGAATCATATGGCCCAGCGCCTCTTTGAGTGAGAGCAGAATCGTGCGGTCCACCTCGGTCTCCTCGCCTGCCAGTTCGAGAAGCACCTTCTTTCCGGTAGCCACCGCCAGATCCCGCACCAGACGGGGATAGGAGTCCCAGATACGGCCGATCGGTTGCAGACGGTATTGCAACACCTCGTTTTGCAGCGAAACGATGTGCTGATCCATGGACTCCATGGACTGAACAACCCCGGAGGGATTGCGCTGCCAGGTATAGCGCAGATGGTTGAAGGAGGCTCCCAGTTCGCCGACCAGGTTCATCAGGTGATCCAGGCGGTTGATGGGAATCTGGATGGTTTCCAGTCGGGTGGCCGATTGGGCATCTGCATGAGGAGGTTCGGTCAGGCACCGGGAAACGTCGGCTCCCTCCGGCTGTCCGCTAGCGCCACCCGTCTCCCCCCGAAAAATATAGGCTTCGTCTGCGCTCTCGTAGATATGGCGAATGGCGGAGATGAGGGTGCTGAAATCGGCTTGCCCTTCGTCGCCGAAACGTTCGATGTGATCCAGGGTGGCGCGAATGTGATCCAGAACCTGCAACAGGGTGGAGCAGAAGAGCTGATCGGCATGGATCCGCTGTTCCCGCAAGTGGTCCAGCAGGCTCTCCGCCTCATGGGTCAACCCTTCCAGCAGGGTGAACTCCATCATGCGGCAGTTGCCCTTGACGGTGTGCATGTTGCGGAACACCGTATTGACCAACTCCTCGTCGAAGTCGGCGGATTCCAGCCGCAGCAGCCCCTGTTCGATCTGGCTCAAGGCATGGCGGTTTTCCGTAAAAAACTCGGCCAGGAATTCGTTACGGGTGGCATCATCAAACACGTTCATCTACCATAATGGGTTAACTATCGCCGTTGTCTTGAATTTACACGCTTCCGCCGCCGGGGGCGAGGAATAAAGCCGGCCCCTGGCGATGGGCAAATCAGAGGATGCGAGGAGTTGGGAGATGGGGCAAAAAAAGGTTCTGGTTGTGGATGACAGCAATCTGGTGCGATTGATGTTACGTAAGGTTTTTGCCGATTTCTTTCCCGATTGGCAACTGGTCGAAGCGGTGGACGGCGAATCCGCCCTTCGGGCAGCCCATGAACACCGTTTTGATCTGGCCCTGATCGACTTCAACATGCCCGGCATGAACGGCGTCGAACTCTCCATCAAGCTCCTTGAAACATTGCCGAATCTTCCCATCCACCTGGTCACGGCCAATGTGCAGCAGAAAATGCAGGAACGCGCCGAAGCTCTGGGGCTGGGATTCATCAAGAAACCCGTCACCCGTGAAAAGATCGAGGCCATCCTTTCCTGAACAAGGCGCGTACCCATGACCGAAATATCGGAAAACGAGCAGGATGCCCTGAAGGAATTCTTCAACATGGGCCTGGGCATGGCGGCGGACTCCCTCAGCCAGATGGTCAACAAGGAGGTTCTGCTTTCTCTGCCACAACTTGCCGTAGTCTCCCGCAGCGAAGCCAAACGCCTGGTCGGGCTGGACGAAAACGCGCCCATGGTGGCCATTCGGCAGCGTTTCCGGGGCGAACTCAACGGCACGGCTCTGCTGATTTTCCCCGGAGCCAAAAGCCTGGAACTGGTACGCACCCTGTTGGCCGACAGCATGCCCCTGGAAGCTCTGACCGAACTGGAACAGGAGACCCTGCTGGATGTGGGCAATATCATCCTCAACGCCTTTCTGGCCAGTTTTACCGACATGATGTCGGTGGAGTTCGAATTCGAATCGGCGGAGTTTCTCCGCGCCACCTGTGATCAACTCCTCGACATCGACAGCCACCTGACGGACCCCAACGAACGGGAATTGCAGTTGGATCAGGCCGACTCACCGAAACAGGCCTTCTTCCTCATGATGGATTTCAAAACCGGAGACGAGATGTCCAATGAGGTCAGCCTGCACGGTTACGTCGTACTGCTCTTCACCGAGAGAGACATGGCCGTTCTGAAAAAGGAACTGCAAACCATCCTGGGTGCATTGTGATCGGTCCCCCTTTCCCGCACACACCCCTTGAAATGACTCATCCGGGTAGGATTCCATGACCCGGAACCACCCCGTTCATCTGGTTGCGGAAGAGTACCACAAGGCTCTTGACGAGGCTTTGACGGGAATCATCCTGATCAATGAGGACGAAATCATCTGTCTGTGGAACCAATGGATGGAAAGAGCCTCCCAGATCACCCGGGCCAGGGCGCTGAATCGCTCCCTGGCCGAGGTTTTCCCCGAACTGGAGGGCAGTCGCATCCTCAAAGCGGTGCATTCGGCCCTCACCCTGGGTCTTCCGACCCTGCTCTCCCACAAGTTGACACCGACCCCCTTCCCCATTTTCTCCGCAGCCGTCGGCGCTCTCGGGCAAAAGCGCATGGATCAGATGGTCCAGGTGAAAGCCCTGCGCCTGGCCGACCGCCGTCGCCTGTGCATGGTGCAGATCCAGGATATCAGCAATATCGTCTTCCGGGAAAACCAACTCCGGGAGAAAACCCGCGAACTGGAAAGAGCCAAGGATGCCGCCCAGATTGCCAGCAGTGCCAAGAGCGATTTCCTGGCCAACATGAGCCATGAAATCCGCACCCCGATGAATGCCATCATCGGCATGAGCCATCTGGCCCTGCGCACCGGACTGACCGATAAACAGCGGGATTATCTGAACACCATCCAATCCTCCGCCCAGTCCCTCCTTGGCATCATCAACGACATCCTGGACTTCTCCAAGATCGAGGCGGGCCGTCTCGACATGGAAACGATCCCCTTCAACCTGGACGATGTCCTGACCAGTGTGGCAAAACTCGTTGGGCTCAAAGCCGAAGAGAAGCATCTGGAATTCTGCTTCTTTCAGCACCGCGAGGTGCCTCGCTTTCTCATCGGGGATCCCTTTCGGCTGGGGCAGATTCTGATCAATCTGACCAACAACGCGGTCAAGTTCACCCAGCAGGGTGAGCTGATCGTTTCGGTTGCCGTGGAACGCCTGGAGACAACCCGTGCCACCCTGCGTTTTTCGGTGCGGGATACGGGAATCGGCATGACCCCGGAACAGATGGCCCGCCTGTTCACGGCCTTTTCCCAGGCAGACAGCTCCACCACCCGCAAATACGGAGGTACCGGCCTCGGTCTGGCCATCTGCAAGCGACTGGTAACCCTGATGGAAGGCCAGATTTGGGTGGAAAGCCGCCCCAATCAGGGAACCACCTTCCATTTCACCGCCACCTTCGGTCGTCGCGACGTGGAAAGACGACGCTATCACCTGCCGGACCGCAAATATGTGGGCTTGCGGGTTCTGGTGGTGGATGACAACGCCATCGCCCGCGAATCGCTTACCGCCGCGTTGGAATCTTTCTCCTTCCAGGTGACTGCCGTGGCCTCGGGCAGTGAGGCTCTCGCCCTTCTCTCCACCCTGAACCCCTGCCCGCCCCCCTTCGATTTGATCTTCCTGGACTGGCAGATGCCCCAACAGGACGGCATCGAAACCGCTCGTCGCCTGCAACGTGACTTCCCCGCGCTGGCTTCGCCCCGCATCATCATGATCACCGCCTACGGCCGTGAGGATGTCATGCTGGCCGCGCGAAACACCCGGCTGGATGCCTTTCTGATCAAACCGATCAACCTTTCCCTGTTGTTCAATACGGTCCTGGCGGTACTGGGAGAAAACGCCACCGGCTCCGACACGACCTTTTCCAAGGCCGACGACCGGGTTGTCGATGGCCTGGAGGGGCTGCGGGGCAAACGTATTCTCCTGGTGGAAGATAACGAAATCAATCAACAGGTGGCCATCGAGCTTCTGGAGAGCAACGGGATGCTCCTCACCCTGGCCACCGACGGCGCCGAAGCCGTTGCGGCGGTGCGTGACAATACCTTCGATTGCGTGCTGATGGATGTGCAGATGCCGGTCATGGACGGTTACGAGGCCACCCGCAAAATCCGCCGGGAACTGGGGCGCAAGGAGTTGCTTATCGTCGCCATGACTGCCAACGCCCTGGGCGGAGATCGGGAAAAGTGCCTGAAAGCCGGGATGAACGAACACATCGGCAAGCCTGTCGATCCACGGGAGATGTTCCGTAAACTGGTGGCCCTGTTCAAAGGAGGGGAAACAAGCCCTTCCGCGAACACACCGGACCATCCGCCATCTCCCCGGAGGCCCGCCCCGGACGACGGGTCGACTCTGTTGCCGGTGCACCTGGAAGGCATCCAAATAGCCGAGGGTTTGGCGCGCCTGCAGGGCAAAAAAGGGCTCTACGCCAAACTGCTGATGGAGTTTTTCAACAAATACCGGCACTGCGCCCTGGAAATCCGACAGGGAATCGCCCAGGGGGATGCCGAATCCACCGAGCGGTTGGTCCACACCATCAAGGGCACCTCCGCCACGCTGGGAGCCCGGAATCTTTTTCAGGCCTCATCGGCGCTGGATGCCCACTTGAAGCAGGGTATCGGCGAAGGAACGGAGTCCGTGCTGCAGGATTTTGAAAGCGCCCTGCAACAGGTTTTGACCTCCCTCTCCACCTTGCCCGAACCCCCTCCGCTCGAAACCCTTCCCGCCCCAGCGCAGAAGAAGCTGCCGGTCGGGGAGCTTCGACAGGGACTCGACCTCCTGAGACACCTGATCGAGGAGGGCAATATCCGGGCCTCCGAACACCTGGAACGCCTCTCCCCCTCCCTCTCCGGGCCGGATTGTGACCCGTTGCTGGCGAAAATGCCCGGACAGCTCGGCAGGTTCGCCTTCGACGAGGCCCTTTCGACCCTGGATGCGATCGTTCAGGTCTATTCGACCCACCCAACGAATTCTGGTAACGATGGATCGCCATGACTGATTCGGAAAAACCGACAATCCTGATCGTCGAGGATGACCTGGTCAACCTGCATGCGCTGGTTGCCCTGCTCTCCCCCCACTACCAGCTCCTGGTGGCCAAAAACGGCGAGGAAGCACTGCGACGGGTGGCTTGCGCCGACCCTCTGCCCGATCTGGTTCTGTTGGACATCATGCTGCCCGGCATGAACGGCTACCAGTTCTGTCAAACGCTCAAGCAGAATTCCCGCATGGTCACGGTTCCGGTCATTTTTCTCACCTCCATCACCGACGTGGCCGGTGAAACCCGCGCTTTTGAGACCGGCGGCGTCGATTTCATTCAGAAACCCTTTCACGAAAGCATCGTGCTGGCCCGGGTCAAAACCCACATCGAACTGAAGCGCCGTGGCGATCTCCTGGAACAGCTCTCCACCCGTGATCCCCTGACCAAGCTGTGCAACCGGCGCCGATTCGACCAGTTCCTGGAGTTCGAGTGGTACCGCGCCGCGCGGCACCACCACTCCCTGACGGTCATCCTGATGGACATCGACCATTTCAAGCTCTACAATGACCACTACGGTCATCCGGCGGGAGATGCCTGCCTGATTCGCGTGGCTCAGGCCGCCGCCCAGGTCATGAAACGCAAGGTCGATTTTCTGGGTCGCTACGGTGGCGAGGAGTTTGTCTGCGTTCTGCCGGAGTGTCGGGGAGAAGCCGGAATCGCTCTGGGAGAGCGCATCCGTCAGAATGTCGAGGCTCGGGCCATCCCCCACGAAGCCTCACTGGTGGCCGATACGGTGACCATGAGTGTGGGAGTGGCCTCCATCTTTCCCACGCCCGACATGACGCCGGTTCTTCTGGTGGAAATGGCCGATGAGGCTCTTTATCAGGCCAAAAAGGAGGGGCGCAACCGGGTTGTGCTCTTTTCGAAGAATCCATCGGGTGAGGAAGGGATGGAATAGACGGAACTAATATTTTTTGTTGATTTTCAATATTTTCTCTTTTAAGAAATCAAAAAAAGAAAATATTCAATTTTTTGACTTTATTCTGTACCTATTCAGACCCTTGAACAGTGCAGCATGATTGTGTCAACGGCGAAAGGAAACGTCCCAGGGCTGCCCCCTGGACCCCATGGGCTCGGAAGTCAACAGCAGACGGAAGAGTCCCAGGGCATTGCTCTGGACCC
>JADGAQ010000039.1 GCA_015231925.1 Magnetococcales bacterium | reverse complement strand
TGGGGTCCAGGGGGCACCCCTGGGACTTTTCCTTTCGCCGTTGACTTCGTCATATTGCGCTGCACGGGATCCTGAATAGTTACAAAAAATGTATAAACAGATAAAGTCAAAGGACAGAACATTTTCTTTTTTTGATACTTAAAAGATAACATATTGAAAGTCAAAACAACCCCGCCGGAACCGGAATTCCGGTTCCGGCGGGGATCCGCATCACCCCACCATTTTGCCGTCGACACGCAGGCGCAACTCTTTGCCCGCCTTGAAGAAAGGCACTCGTTTCTCATCCACCTGCACCACCTCCCCGGTTTTGGGGTTGCGGCCTTCGCGGTGGGGACGCGCCTTGACGCTGAAACTGCCAAAACCGCGCAATTCCACCCGGTCACCGCGAACCAACGCATTGCCGATCTCGTCCAGCACCGTGTTCATGGCCGTTTCGGCCTCTTTGCGGGAGAGATTCTTGCGCTGGGCCAGGACATCGATCATTTCGGATTTGGTCATGGAAGCAACGCCCTCATGGCAGCGGCTCGCGCCGCACAAGGAAAACCCCCGCGCCTTCCGAGGAAAACGCGGGGGCGGACTGAAATCAACCGTTGTCGGACAGGGTGACCTTGCCCAAAGCCTGGCTCAACGCTTCGCCGAAGCTGCTGGTGGCGGTGCCCTTATCCTGGGTGTACTCCTTGAGAACCTGCTTCTCCTGCTCAATCTCCAGCGCCTTCACCGACAGGGTGATCTTGCGCTTTTGACGATCGACCTGAGTGATCTTGGCATCCACGGCATCACCCGGCTTGAGGATGTTCTCCCCATCCTTGGCGTCCTGGGAAAGCTCCGCCTTGCGGATGAGACCTTCCACCGCGCCACCGAGGCTGACCACCACGCCGGAGCTGAGGATCTCCTTGACCACACCCGGAACCGTGGTGCCCTTGGGATGGGCATCGGCCCACTGGCTCCAGTCGTCGGGCTGAACCTGCTTCAGGCCCAGGGAGATGCGCTCCTTGTCGGGATCCAGGGAGAGGACCACGGCTTCCACTTCCTGGCCGCGTTGATACTCCTTGAGGATCTCCTCGCCCACATTGGGCTCCCAGGAGATGTCCGAAAGATGCACCAGACCGTCGATATCCCCTTCCAATCCCACGAAGAGGCCGAATTCGGTGATGTTCTTGATCTCGCCCCGCACCGCCGAACCCACCGGATGCTTGCCGGCGAAGGTTTCCCAGGGGTTCTCCATGCACTGCTTGAGACCCAGGGAGATGCGGCGCCGCTCGGCGTCCACATCCAGAATCATCACATCCACTTCCGTGCCCACCTGAAGCAGCTTGGAGGGATGCAGATTCTTCTTGGTCCAGGTCAGCTCGGAGACATGGGCCAGACCTTCCACACCCGGCTCCAGCTCCACGAAGGCGCCGTAGTCGGTGATGTTGGTCACCACGCCACGGAAACGCGCGCCCTGGGGATACTTGGCGGAGATGCCGGCCCAGGGGTCGGTCATCAACTGCTTCATGCCCAGCGAGATGCGCTGCGTCTCGGAGTTGAACTTGATCACCTGCACGGAAACGGTGTCGCCGACACCCACCACGCTGGAGGGGTGCTTGACCCGCTTCCAGGACATATCGGTGATGTGCAACAGACCGTCGAGACCACCCAGGTCCACGAACGCGCCGTAATCGGTGATGTTCTTCACCACGCCGTCGAGGATCATGCCCTCGTGCAGGGTCTCCAGCAGGGCCTTGCGGGCATCCTCGCGCTGCTTTTCCACCACGGCGCGACGGGAAACCACGATATTGCCCCGACGGCGATCCATCTTGAGGATCTCGAAGGGTTGCTCCTCATCCTGCAGACGGGAGATGTCATGCACCGGACGCACATCCACCTGGGAACCGGGCAGGAAGGCGGCCAGAGAATTGATGTCCACGGTGTAGCCGCCCTTGACCTTGCCCATGATGCGGCCACGAACGGTCTTGCCGGCTCCGAAAGCCTCTTCCAGTTTCTGCCAGGCCTCTTCCCGCTTGGCCTTCTCGCGGGAGAGCTGGGCCTGACCGTGCTGATCCTCGCAACGCTCCACGAAGACGTCCACCCGGTCACCCACGCCGATGGTCAGCTTGCCCTGGGCGTCAAAAAACTCCCGCACGGGCAGACGTCCCTCGGACTTCAGACCCACGTCGATGATGAACTCTTCCCCTTCCTGCTGGATGATGGTGCCGGTAACCACCTGGCCTTCCTTGCCCTCACCCTTGCCGTAGGATTCCTCCAGCAAAGAGGTGAAGTCCTCATCCATGATGTCGTGTGTCTGAATCGATTCTGGTGCCACGTTGATAGACTCCCTGAAACAAATGCTCCCCGTTCTGGTGTGACGCCATGGGTCATGGGATCCCATTCGTCGCGGATCGACACAACGGGGGTTTTGCCGATCCTGCCAATCAAAACTGAAAACAGGCCAAATACGTCGATGCAGAGGCCGTGAAGCGACTACCGGCCCGTCTCATGCCGTAGCGCCTGGACAAGCTTGACGACCTGAAGAATGCTTTGCTCCCGGGTGAGCAGGGTGGTATCCACCACCACGGCGTCCGCCGCAGGAAGCAACGGGGCATGGGACCGTCCCGAATCCCGGGCATCCCGCGCCGCCATCCGAGCATAAACCCCCGAAAGGCTAGCAGTTTCTCCCCGTTCTTGCAACTCCAAAGCCCGTCTTTCCGCACGCGCTTCCAGAGAAGCGGTCAGAAAGACCTTCAGAGGCGCCTCCGGAAAGACCACGGTACCCACATCGCGACCGTCCAGGATCAGGTCCCGTTCCCCGCCGTAGTGGCGTTGGAAGGTCAACAGCGCCTGTCGCACGGCGGGCATGGCGGCCACCCGTGAGGCGGCTTCGCCGACGCGCTCTTCTCTTAAGTTATCGCTGACATCCCGGCCTTCCAGAAAAGCGCGAAATTCGTCCGCATTGCGGGATTCGAAGCGGAAGTCGAGGTGGCTGGCCGCTTCGGCCAGCAGACTCTCCTCTTCCGGCCAGTTCCGTTCCAGCATCAGCAGGGCCACGGCGCGGTAGAGGGTGCCGGTGTCGAGGTAGTCGAAGCCGAAGTGGTGCGCCACGGCCCGGCAGACGCTGCCTTTTCCCGCGCCGGCGGGGCCGTCCACGGCGATGACCAGGCGGCTCATGCCGCCACCTCCGGGTCGAAAACGGCCCCCAGGCCCGTCATCAGGGGCACGAAGCCGGGAAAGGAGGTGGCGATGTTTTCGCAGCGGGTGACGGCGAGGCCTTTGTCGGCCACCAGTCCGGCCACCAGGAAGCTCATGGCGATGCGGTGGTCCGTGGCCGAATCGATGCGGCAGTCGCCCTGCAGACCCTGGGGCCGGCCCTGGATGATCAACCCGTCGGGCAGCTCCTCGACCGAAACCTCCAGGCGGCGCAGGCCTTCGGCCATGGCGGCGATGCGGTCGCTCTCCTTGACCCGAAGCTCTTCGGCGCCCCGGATGCGGGTTTGCCCTTCCGCCAGCGCCGCAGCCACGCACAGCACCGGAAATTCGTCGATGGCGGCGGGCACCAGTTCCGGCGGCACCTCGATACCCCGCAACGCCGCGTGACGTACCAGCAGGTCCGCCACCGGCTCCCCGCCCAGCAGGCGCGGGTTGCGTTGTTCGATGCCCGCACCCATGAGTTCCAGAATGGTCAGCAGACCGGTACGGGTGGGATTGACGCCGACGTGCCGCAGCTCCACCTCCGAACCCGGCACCAGAATGGCCGCGACCAGGGGGAATGCCGCCGAGGAGATATCCCCCGGCACTTCCAGCTCGCAGGCGGTCAGGTCGGTCCAGCCCATGACGCGCACGGTCAGACCGTCCCGTTCCACTTTGCCGCCGAAGCCGTTGAGCATGCGTTCGGTATGGTCCCGGGAGAGGGCGGGTTCCGTAACCACCGTTTCGCCGGGGGTATTGAGTCCGGCCAGCAGGATGGCCGATTTCACCTGGGCGGAAGCCACGGGCGAGCGGTATTCCAGCGGCACCAGGTCGGTGCCCCGGATGGCCAGCGGCGCCAGATCGCCGCCGCCTCGGCCCGAAATCTGCGCACCCATGCTCAACAGGGGTTGCACCACCCGTCTCATGGGACGGCGGCGCAGACTGGAATCGCCGGTCAGCACCGAAAAGAAGGGCTGGCTGGCCAGAACGCCCGTCAGCAGACGCATGGCCGTTCCGGAGTTGCCCATATCGAGAACGTCATCGGGTTCCGCCAGTCCCTGCAGGCCCACGCCGTGGATCTCCCAGCGGCCCGGCGCGGGCCGGTTCATGACCACGCCCATGCGTCGGAAGGCGGCGGCGGTAGCCAGGACATCTTCGCCTTCCAGCAGATTTTCCACCCGGGTGATGCCCCGGGCCAGACTGCCCAGAATCACGGCGCGATGGGAGATCGACTTGTCTCCGGGCAGGCGTGCCATACCGCGCAACGCCCCGCTTTTCCGGGTGGTCAGGATGCGACCCGTGGTTGCCTTGTCCATGCCCTATTTGCCTCCCCGCAAGCCCTTGTGTTCCAGAAGCACCCGGTCCCGGGTCTGTTTGGATCGGGCGAAGAGGGCTTCCAGTCCGTCGCCGTTGCCTTCGGCCACACCGTTCATGATGCCTTCCAGATTTTCCTTGAAGCGTCCCAGGATCTCCAGGATGGCGGTGCGGTTTTCCAGGCAGATATCCCGCCACATCACCGGGTCGGAGGAGGCGATGCGGGTGAAGTCCCGGAAACCGCCGGCGGCGTAGCGAAACACTTCGGCCCGCAGATCTTCTTCCAGGTCGGCCAGGGTATGCACCACGTTGTAGGCCATCAGGTGGGGCAGATGGCTGGTGGCGGCCAGCACCCGGTCGTGGTGGGCGGCATCCATGGTTTCCACCAGGGAGCCGGTGGCTTCCCAGACCAGGCGCACCAGTTCCAGGGCCTGGGGGGAGGTGCGTCGTGTCGGGGTCAGGATGGTGCGGCTGCCTTCGAACAGGGAGGGAAAGGAGGCTTCGACGCCGGCCCGTTCCCGTCCGGCGATGGGGTGTCCGCCCACGAAGTGGATCTCTTTGGGCAGGGCCTCTTCGCAGCCTTGCACCACGGCGCCTTTGACGCTGCCCACGTCGGTGACCACGGCGCCGGGGGAGAGGCAATCGGCGAATTCCCGCACCGAGGGAACGATGGCGCGCACCGGGGTGCAGACCACCACCAGGGTGGCGTCCCGCACCATTTCCCGGGCGTCCAGGCTGCCTTCGTCGATGACACCCATCTCCCGGGCGATTTCCAGGGTGCGGGTGGTGCGGGCCACGCCGCTGATTTGACCTACCAGATCGCGACTGCGCAGGGCCTGAGCCAGGGAGCCGCCGATGAGCCCGACGCCGACTATGGCCAATTTCTTGATGAAAAACGACAAGGAAAACTCTCCGTACCGATGAGTCAGTGTTTTTTCATGAGGAAGCTTGCAAAGCTATACTTTAAAATATTTTGACGTTCAATATTTATCTTTTAGAAATCAAAAAAAGAAAATGTTCTGTCCGTTGACTTTTCCGTTGTCTCTTCTACCAGGATATTTCCTGAATATTCTAAAAAGTATTGCAATTCGGTCAAGGCACAAAAGTCAAAGGATAGAACATTTCCTTTTTTGATACTTAAAAGATAACATATTGAACGGCAACGTCCCTACAACGCCGGACGCGGATACGAACCCAAAACCCGCGTGGACACCCCCGGCACCAGCGTCAACGCCGTCAAAGCGTCCGCAATGGCCACATCCTCGAAATGGCCCTCCAAATCCACAAAGAAATTGTAATCCCACGCCCGCCGTCGGGAAGGACGCGACTCGATGCGCGTCAAATTAACCCCCCGCTGCGCGAAAATTCCCAATACCTGATGCAAAAATCCCGGATGATCCCGAAACGAAAACATCAAACTGGTCTGATCCTGCCCCGTCGGTTCCGGATCCTGCCGGCCGATCACCAGAAACCGGTTCTCCATGTCGGCGAAATCCTCCACATGCTCCGCCAACACCTCCAAACCGTAACTGTCGGCCCCGTACTCCCCACCGATGGCGGCACTCCGCTTCTCGTCCCGCGCCTTCTCCAGCGCTTTGGCCGTGGAGTTCACCTCGTTGACCGCAACCTTGGGCAGATGGCGGTCGATCCAGCGGCGACACTGCAACAAAGCCCGGTGATGACCATAAAGCCGCTCCACGGTGTCGAGATGCGCCTCCCGTGAAAGCAGATGATGCACCACCGGCAGCAGCACCTCCCCGCAAATGCGCAGCGACGAGTCGGAAAACCGGTCCAGCGTATAGGTGACCATGCCTTCGGTGGAGTTTTCCACCGGCACCACCCCGTAATTGGCCCGTCCGATCTCCACCTCATGGAACACCTCGTCGATGCTCCACACCTCCTGCAACGTGGCCGACGAACCGAACTGCTTGATGGAAGCCTGATGGGTGAAACCGGCTTCCGGTCCCAGGTAGCTGATGGTCAAGGGCTTTTCGAGATTGAGAGAGGCCGAGATGATCTCCCGGTAGATGCGGTGCAGCGCCGCCACCGGCAAAGGCCCCCGATGCCGGGCCTCCAGACGGCGATGAATGCGCGCCTCCCGGTCCGGGCGATAGAAAGGCGCATCCCGACGACGCTCCTTCAACGCCCCCACGGCCAGCACCAGCTCGGCTCGCTGCACCAGCAGATCCTGAATGCGGTCATCGATGCCATCGATGCCCTCCCGCAAGGCCTGCAGATCCCCCGCTCCCGGCGATAAAGCCTTTTCCTCGTCCACCTCTCCCCCTTGTCAACGGAACGACTGTACCAGAGAACCGATCACCAGGGACCAGCCATCCACCAACACGAACAATATCAGTTTTACCGGCATGGAGATGACCAGTGGCGGCAGCATCATCATACCCATGGACATGACCACGCTGGCCACGACCATATCCACGATGAGAAACGGGAGGTAAACCATGAAGCCGATCTGAAAAGCGGTTTTCAGTTCGGAAACCATGAACGCCGGAATCAGCAGGCGGGTGGGCACTTCCTGGGCGCTTTGCATCTTCTGCACGCCGGAAAGGCGCATGAAGAGGGCCAGATCCTTTTCCCGGGTCTGGCGCAGCATGAACTGGCGCAGGGGGGCCACGGCTTTGTCCCAGGCCTGTTCTTCGTTGATCTTCTTGTTCAGGTAGGGCTGGATGGCATCATCGTACATGCGGTCGAAGACCGGTCCCATGACGAAGAAGGTGACGAAGAGGGAGAGGGCGATGAGTACCTGGTTGGGGGGTTGTCCCTGGAGGCCCATGGCCTGGCGCACGAAGGACATGACCACCATGACGCGGGTGAAGGAGGTGACCATCACCAGCAGGCTCGGGGCCAGGGAGAAGATGGTCATCAAGGCCATGATCTGGAGGGCGGTGCCCACCTGAGCCGGTTCGGCCTTTCCGGTACTCAGGGTGACCTGAGGCAACACGAAATTGCCCGCCGCCTGGGCCTGCCAGGCCCACAGCGCGACACCCGCGGCACCGAGTGCCACCAGCAGCCATTTTTTTGTCGGTCGCTTTGCGCTCACCGTCTCGCACCACCATCCCTGGAGCCAGTCCTTTTTCAGCTCCCTTTATGGTGCGGTGAGATGTCGTTTGTGGCAAGACCTGCCGTGCAGTTTGGCTAAAATTCGGTAAAACGACGACGTGAATACGGGAGTCCGGGGGAATTATCCCCCCGGATTCCCGTCTGTTCAGCCTGCCTGCAGACCGGATGGAGAACTCTGCGCCGGGGGAATCTCCCCGGTCACCTCCGCCAGCAGGGAAACCCGCTCCCGGGTCACGCCCACCAGCCAGGCCCGGGAACCGACGCGCACCACGCGCACCCCGACCCCGGCCCCCAGATTGCGCCCACCCAGAACTTCCACCGTGGCGTTAAGCCCGGATTGAGGCTGCCAGCGTTTGGCCAGACGGGTCGCCCCCAAAGCCAACACCAGAAAAACCAGCAGAAAGCCCGAAACCTTCACCGCCTCCGCCATCAGGTCGATGCCCGGATCGGCGGCGACGGGCCGCTCCGGAGGCGCAACAACCGCCAGCGACGCTTCCGCAACCGGCGTGACCGGCGGTTCCGCAACCGGCGCGGATGACTCCGGCACCTCGGACGGCACGGCCACCGCTGCCGCGCTCTCCTCTCCGGCCAAACCGGTCAGGGGTGAAAAGGCCACCCCCCCGATCAGGCAAAGCCGGAAAAGGAGCTGCCTCAACGCAGATGCTCCAACCTCTCCGCCAGGGAGACGATGTCGGTGATGCGAATACCCAGCTTGTCCTTGATGATCACCACCTCACCATAGGCCAGCAGGCGATCGTTGACGTAGATCTCCAAAGGATCGTCCGCCTCTTTTTCCAACTCCACCAGCGAGCCCTTGTTGAGCTTCAGCAGATCCCGAATCTGCATGCGCACCTCGCCCAGCCGCACCGACACATCCAGCGGCACGTCCATGAGCAGTTCGAGGTTTTTCGGCATTTCCGGCGCACTGGGCTTGTTGCCCGCAAGCTGTTCGAAATCGATGCCCAAACTGTCCGCCAATCCCCCGCGCCGGGGAGTCTTCGGCAAATCGTCCAGGGCCAGATCCAGATCGTCGTCGTCCATCATGCCTCCACCCATGTTCGCCATGACTCACTCCTCTTCCTTCACGATGCGGGTGATCTGCACCGCCCGTTTGTCGTTGAGCACCCCTGCCACACCCATGAACTTGATCAATCCCCCCACCGAAATGGGCATCTCCTCGGACATGTCCGTGTTGAGCAGGATCTCATCCCCTTCCTTCAGGGCCAGCATATCCCGCACCGACATCTGCATGGTGGAAACGATGGGCACCACCTTGACCGGCACCAGATTGAGCTCGTGGATCAGCGCCTCGCGCCAGGTGGAGGTGCCTTCGATGGCCTCCTTCTGCTGGAAGCCCACCTTCAACTGCTGCTTGAAGAGTTCCAGGATCAACGCCGGGAAACAGATGGTCAGCGTCCCTTCGGTATCGCCCAGGGCGACGGCGAAGGTGATCAGAAAGACGTTTTCATCCAACGGCATGACCGCCGCGAACTGCGGCTGATTCTCCCAGCGGGTCACCACCAGGCGAAACGAGGGATCCAGCTTGTTCCAGGAGAGTTCGATCTGCTCCCGGGCCACATCCATGATGCGGTCGATCACCTTCATCTCGAAGGGAGAGAAGTTGCGGAAGGGCCGCTGCGATTCGCCGCTGCCTCCGAAGAACCCCTCCAGAATGCCGTACATCACCTCGCCGTCGATGCTCAACAGGGCCATCGACTGGGAGGGTTCCACCCGCAGGATGTTGATGAAGATCGGCGGATCAAGGCCGTGCAGAAAACGACCGAAAACCTGGTTGATGGTGGCCTTTGGCTGAATCTGCACCTCCCGGCCCACCTTCTGGGACATCTTGAAGGAGAGCTGCGAAGCCAGATGTTCGTTGATCAGCTCCAGGCCGGGCAACGCCCCGGCCCGAATGACCGTCTTCTGACCCAGCCGGAAGGCGGTGGCCTTCTTTTCCTTTTCGGTGGAAGCGGGAATATCCTCGTCGATCTCGTCGAGGTTGATGGATCCCTCTTCCAGCCCCGCCATCAGGGCATCGATCTCTTCCGTGGAGAGAATCTGTGACATCGCCCGGTAACCCCGCGCCCCTTATTGGATCACGAACTCGGTGAAGTAGACCCGTTTGATCGATCCGTTGACCAGAAGGGCATTGATGCGGGACAACAGCTCCTCCCGCAAGCGAAACTTGCCTTCCAGGGATTGCAGCTCCTGGGTGGTCTTGGAGGTCAACAGCGCCAGCACGATGTCCTGTACCTGAGGGGCGCGCCGGGTCAACTCCTCTTTCAGGGCGGGGCCTTCCAGCTCCAGCTGGATGGTGGTCTTGAGGTAGCGGTTGCCCCGGGGCTCGTTCAGATTGACCACGAAGGGTTCCAGCTTGACCATCTCCCCAACCAGCTCCGCCGGATTCTTCTTGTCCGTCTCCTCCTTGGCGTGGGGATCCTTGACCTCGGTTTCGACCGCCTTCTTGTCAGCCACCTTCTTGCCGACGAAGAAACCGCCTCC
Organism: Magnetococcales bacterium; assembly: GCA_015231925.1. Taxonomy (NCBI): domain Bacteria; kingdom Pseudomonadati; phylum Pseudomonadota; class Magnetococcia; order Magnetococcales; species Magnetococcales bacterium. The sequence continues at coordinate 16,682 of JADGAQ010000039.1, read as the reverse complement.
CAAGCCGATCAACAGCGCAGGCACCACCAGGATCAGGATTTTGACGATCCCGCCACTGCCGCCGCCACCACTCGGTTCACCTTCCTGCTGCTCCACATCCTCGGCCATGCCAATCTCTCCCGCCTCAAGAGTCCATTCCCGGATGGCGCCTGTGTCATACCTCCGTCAGACAGGGGATAAACACAGGCAACGCATTGTATTATAAAGAGAAATAGCTAAATAAAGGGCCTTGTTCCTCTGCTTCGCCAAGCCACGCAAGTCACCCTGAAGCCTACTTTGCAATTATTGTGCAATATTATCACCATACCGCACCCTTGGGGCAAAAAAAACGGGCCGGTCATCCCGGCCCGTTTCCGGATACGGCATTCGCGCCGCGTTTACCGCTTGAGGGAGATCAACTCCTCCAGCATGCCATCGGTCACGGAAACAATGCGCGAGTTGGCCTGGAAGGCGCGCTGCACCGTGATCATGGTGACGAATTCACCCGACATGTCCACATTGGACTGTTCCAGGGTATAGCTGCTCACCTTGCCCAGGCGGCCGCTGTTGGGCTCCCCGATGCGGGGCAGGCCCGACTCGCGGGTTTCAGCGAAGAGATTCGACCCCACCTGGGAGAGACCCTGCTCGTTGTCGAAGTCCACCAGCGCAATCTGGTAGAGGGGACGGGTCTGACCGTTGGTATAGCTGCCCACCACCCGCCCGTCGGAGCCGATGGAGAGGGTATCGAGATAACCCGTGGAATAACCGTTCTGGCTCAACTTCAAGGTGGCGAAGTCCGTCGCGAGCTGCACCGTGCCGTCGATGCCGGAGTTGCCGGTATCCGCCGTTGCGGCACCCGTCTGATAGAGCAGATCGGTGCTTTTGGTCATGGTGTAGTCGTTGGTCGAGTCGTTGGTCTTGGCAGCGCCGAAATTGAACAGAATCTCCTGGGGAGCCGCCGTATTGTCTCCGGAGAGGAAGTTGAACTTGATCGGCGTCGACCCTTCGGTATCAAGCTGTCCCATGTTGTTGAAAACCAGGGTGCCCGCCGTGTAGGTGCCCGCCGCCGTGGCCACGTTTCCGGCAGTCGTATCCACCGCCGTCAAGGTCTTGCCCGCAGTGCGATGGGCTGTGGCCAGCTCCGTGCTGGGCGCCACCGCGTGCCACTCCCAGGTATTGCTGCCGGTCTTCTTGAACTGCAGCTCCACGTTGTGGCCCTGCCCCATGGAATCGTAGACCCGCACCGTGGTGGAGTGGTTGTAGCTGGCCGGATCCGTGGGATCGTAGGTGGCGTGGGCCGCGTCGGTGATCACCGCCTCGTTGGCGTCCAGGTTGAGTCCGACATCCACCTTGGTGGTCGGCTTGGGCGAGGAGGTCTGGTAGGTGGCCAGATTGACATCCCCGGTCTTGCCGCTGCGCACACCGTCGATATCCAGCTCCCAACCCTGCAGCACCAACCCGTTGTTGGTCACCAGCTTGCCCGTCTCATCCTGCAGGAAATCCCCGGCCCGGGTGTAAAAAATGGCCTGTTTGGATCCCGTCACTCCGGAAACGCCCCCCGCCAGAGCCGCGCCAGGCTTGGGATCGCGCACTTCGAAGAAGCCTTTGCCGTCGATGGCCAGATCGGTGACGTTGGAAGAACTCGTCAAGGAACCCTGATTCATGTTCTGGTCAACCGCCGCCAAACCGACGCCCGTCCCCATCTGCATGGCCCCACCGGTACCGTTGGTGCCGACGGTCTGGATCAACACATCCTCAAAGGTGGAGCGGCTGTTCTTGAAGCCCGTGGTGTTGGCGTTGGCCAGGTTGTTCCCGATCACCGTCATGGCGTTTCCATAGTTGGTCAGCGCACTGGAACCGGCATGCATGGCTTGCATGATAGACATCGGACAGTCTCCCGTTTCTGGATCGATTTCTTACGTTTTTATCGTTATGGACACCCGTGCGAAGCGGCAGGCTTCACTCAGGCCGTCAATTCCACCCGGCGAATCTTGTCGAAGGCGACGGATTTGCCGTTGACCTCCAGGGACACGCCATCCGTACCCTTGATGACCCCGCTGACCACCCCCTTGCTCAACGTGGTCGCCTTGGCGTCGCTGCCATCCACCACGCGAATCTTGAAGGTGTACGAACCATCGGCCATGGCCAGATCGCCTGCCAGGGTGCCCACTTTCAGCGACTGCTCTCCGGCGGCGAACTTCTGGGCTGCCACGGAGCGCACCAGGCTGCCGTTTTCGTCCAAAATATCCATCTCCAGGGTGGCCGCCTTGTCGAGGTCGAAGGCCAGATCGCCGACGCCTCCGGAAACCTGCATCCGGTTGCCTTCCGTCACCACCTGCCGCCCGATATAGCCAACCCCCTGATTCATCTGGTCCGTCGTTTTGGCGCCCAGAAGCTGTTCCAGCAGGGTATTGCCCCGTTGCTGCTCCGACAGACTGGAGAACTGGGCCAACTGGCTGGTGAACTCGGTATTCTGCATCGGCTCCATGGGATCCTGATATTGCAACTGCGCCGTCAACATCTTGAGAAAATCGGCCTGCAGCTCTTTGGCGTCCTTGGGCTTGGCGAATTTGGTCGCGTTCGGATCATACTTGGGGACGGACTGGATGGGTGCGCTGGTGGCCATGCTCTTCTCTCTTGTTACCGGTTGGGGCTGTCGGTCGAATGCGCCGAAACATTAACCCTTTTTGTAACAATCTTCGTGCCATGTTTGCATAACAGATTAACATACTGTTATTGCACGTTTTTTACAATAAATTCCCCGTCATGTCCCCTTACCGAACCAGGCGGCATGCCGAAGGATGGTCGCTTTTTTCCGGAACGGGGCAAATTTTGCCCCTCCCCCACCCGAAACGGCAAAACGCCCGGAGAATCCTCCGGGCGCTTGACCCTGTTCACACCGTCCAACCTCAGGCCATCAGGCTCAGCCCCTCACCGGGCACCATGCGGCGCGGACGACCCGTCACACCCGCCGGTTCGGCGGCGGCCACATGTTTGTCCGTGTCGGCATCGGACCTCGCCTGCAACCCCGACCAGGCCTCCCGATCGGCGCCACCCGCACCCGGATCGCGCCGGTCCTGGGTACCCACCTGGACGTTGACCTCGCCGAAATGGAGCTGCTGTCGGGACATGGCATCCCGCAACTGGGCCATGTTGCGGTTGATCGCCTCCCGGGCCGCCTCGGTTTCGGCCACGATGGTCACGTTGATGACGCCCTTGCGGTCCATGCGCACATTGACCTCCAACTCGCCGAGATCCTTGGGGTCCAGGATGATGCGCACCTGCTCCACCCCGCCCGGACGGGAGACCACCCGCATTTTGCCGATCTGCTCCGCCAATTCCGCCCCGAAAACCGGGCTCCGGGCCGCCACGGGTTTGGCGGACGCCAGCGCCGCCAAACGCTCCTGCCCGCTCAGGGCGCCGGCTCCGTCCAGCTTCAGCAGGGCGGACTCCGTGGTATCCGTGTTGCCGGAAAACACCGGGCCACGCACCATTCCCGGAGCTGCAACCGCCTCCGGAAGCGCCGGCATCGACGAAAGCGCGTTCCGGAAGTCGACCGCCTCTCCCACCGGAGGCTTGCCGGTCACCATCGTCATCCAGTCCACCTCCCCGCCTGCGGGGGCATCTTCCTGCCGCCAGGAAAAGAAGGACATCCGGTCCACTTCGACCCGGCCATCCGGAGCCGCCGCCACCTCTGCGACGGGATCTTCCGCCTGGCCCTGAAGGGCCTGCCAGGGCAGGAGCCCCGGAGCGAGGCGCACCGCCTCTTCCGGAACCGCCACCGCCTGCGGCTGACCTGCCACGCCGTCCGCCGTCTCCTCAAGCGTCACCTTTTCACCATCGCCCTCAAGGGCAGCCGGAGAGTCGGCAGACTCCCCGGCTGAACCACCACGCTCGGCGGAGTCGGGCCGATGATCCGCGGGAGCGGTGTCGGCACGGGCGGTGGTCTTTTGCTCCGACCCGGCTGCGGTCGCGGGGCACGACGTCTCCGGCTCCCGCTCCGGGGTATTGCGACGGGCTTTCTGCAGCGGCTTTTCCTTGTGGGGCATAATCTGCCGCTCGGCCTGACGGGGTTGTTCCCGTATCGGCAGCTCCGCCTCGTGGGCCGGAACACCCGGACGGGAACCACTGCCCTGCAGGGCCATACCCAACAGCGAATCGAAAGGAGTGGCGCCCATGGCAGGGGCAGGGGCCGAGGCCGTCGGCGCACTCCGAACGGGGGCGGTCGAAGCTGCGGCGTGACGCAGAGCGGAAACATCGGGCCAGGCAGTCATGGGCATCTCCTGAAGAGGGGAATCGCATTCTGCCAAGAGGGAACTCAAAGCCCGTGCCAAATCATCAACATATTGATTTTGCATGATCATATCGAAACAACCCCATCCGGAATCCGTTCATCGGGACCGAAACAGGCAAATATTGCCCGGACGGGACCGAAACGAGATCCCCTTGTTCCGCCGAACCGTGGAGCGGACCTGTGTACCGGTTCGGAAATTTCATACAAAAAGAAAATCCATTGCCCATGATGGTAAAATGGGTATAATTCAATGACATGATGGTCAACATATTTTGACACAACATTTCCCAGCCAGGCGGTATCAAGCCCACTCTGAGAAATCTTTTAAGGTTATCCTGCGCGATTTACCGCGTTATCCAACTCCGATTCATGCATGAACACATCTTTCAGACTGATCGCCTTCATCCGACGCTCCGTTAGCCGGAAGATCCTCTTTTTCACCAGCCTGCTCGGCAGCATCCTGCTTCTCGCCCTGGGTTCAATCCTCACCGGCCACCTGGATGCCAGCCTGCGGGAAGAGAATCACCTCACCATGGAACGCATCGCCGAAACCGTCGGCAAGGGGCTGCAAGCCATCATGCTGGCCGGACAGGCCCCCATCGCCCAGGATTACATGAACCGCCTGAAAGAGGTGAGCGGTCTGGAAACCCTGCGCATCTTCCGCATCGACGGCAGCGAAGCCTTTCAGGGCACGACAACGGGAAACACCCTGGATCCCCTGTTTAAAGAGGCCTTTCAACAAGCCCTGCGAGACAAAAAGGAGCTCTTCCTCTCCACCACCGGCCCCGACGGAGCCGGTCGCATGACCATTCTGTCACCCCTGCTCAACCGGGAACCCTGCCACCAGTGCCACGGCGCCGATCATCCGATCCGGGGCGTTTTCCAGTTGACCCTCTCCCAGGCCGCCAGCGAAGCCAAACTGCGTACCGCCAAAACCTTGTCCCTGGTGGCTGTGGCCATTGCCATTCCGGTACTGATCGGGGTGATCCTGCTGGTGCTGCGACGCATCATGCAGCAGCCCCTGTCCCGGTTGCACCGGGCCATCGACCGCATCTCCGGCGGGGATCTGACGCACCACATCGACTCCCCTCCGGAACCCCTGGACGAGATCGGCGAAATCATCCAGGACATCAACCAGATGACCACCCGATTCGGCACCATCATCCGCCAGGTCTTTCTGCAAGCCCACTCCATGGCCGCCTGCATCAACGACCTCATGGAGGTGCGCAACGGTCTCTCCGACGACTCCATGCGCAACGTCCGCCTGGCGGAAGAGACCGCCCGGGACCATGAGCGGGTGGAACAACAGGTCAGCGCCATCCGGGAGGCCATCCGCCTGACCAGCGATCAGGTGGGCACCATCTCCAGCGCCACGGAACATCTCTCCACCAACATCACCACCATCGCCTCGGGCGCGGAGCAGGCCAGTTGCAACATCAACACCATGGCCTCCGCCGCCGAGGAGATCACCGCCAATATCGCCGGAGTCAACCAGAGCCTCTCCCAGGTGGATGATTCGGTGACCCAGGTGGCCTCCTCCATCGGTGTGGTCACCGCCTCCCTGGAGCAGGTGAGGCAACGCTGCCAACAGGCGTACCAGGAATCCCACCTGGCCAACGAAAAGGCCCAGGGCACCCACGCCACCATGGATCGCCTGGCCCGCTCGGCCCGGGAGATCGATCAGGTTCTGGGGGTTATCAACAACATCGCCTCCCAAACCAATATGCTGGCTCTGAACGCCTCCATCGAAGCGGCGGGGGCCGGTGAAGCGGGACGCGGCTTCGCCGTGGTGGCCAACGAAGTCAAAGCCCTGGCCCGCCAGATCGGTGACGCCACCCGCATGATCGCCGCCAAAATTCAGGAGATTCAAGGCAACACCCGCGAAGTGGCGGACGCCAACCGGGAGATCACCGAAAGCATCGCCCGCCTCAGCCAGACCAATACCGATATCGTCGAAGCCGTGGATGAACAGGCAGATTCCATCGGCAAGATCGCCCGTTCCATGAACGAAGTGGCCCAGGCCGCCGGCGAAGTGACCCGCAACGCCCAGGAGTTGAACCTGGCCGCCAGCGACATCGCCCGCTCCGCCCTGGAAGCGGCCAACGGCGCGGTGGATGTGGCCCGGTCCGCCGGCGAAGCCTCCCGATCCGCCACCACTCTGGCCCAGCAGAGCGAACGGATTCACGCCACGGCGCAAAACGTCTCCCTCTCCGCCGACGAGGCGGCGGCGGCCACCTCCAGCGCCAATCAGAAGGTGCGGGAGATCTTCCATACCTCCACCCTGGTCAACGGCGCCATCCATCACACCTCTCTGCTGATCGGCTCCATCGCCGTGCCCGGTCGCAAGCTGAAGGCCTCGGTCCAGGATCTCACCGTCTCTCCCGAACCCTTCGCCGTGGAAAAGATCAAGGGGGCCCACCTCAAATGGCTGGGCAAGCTGGAAAACGTCATCCGCGGTCGCAGCGATCTGCGCCCGGAACAGGTGGCCAGCGGACGCGAATGCGACTTCGGCAAGTGGTATTACAGCGAAGGCAGTGAACGTTTCGGGACCATGCCCATCTTCCGGCAGGTCGGCGAAATCCACCTCCGGGTACACGAGGTGGCGCGGGAGACGGTGAAACAGGTCGCCGACGGCCATATCGCCGCAGCGGAAAAGAAGATGGACGAATTCAGCGGCATCAAGGACCAACTCTTCGACCGGATGGACGAGCTGTATCTGGAGGCCGGAAAATGATCACTCCCCCGTTAGCCGCACCCACCGATCCCTGGGCCGAAATGGGGGTTTATGCCGCGCTGAAGCCCGTTCAAGCCCCTTTCCCGGTTCCCACCTTTCCGGAACCGGAGCTGTTTTTGTATCCCCTGGAACGGCTGGATCACCTGTTGCGCTGGTATGAAATCCTGCAACGGGTGCTGACATCGAACCGGGAGGCTGCGATTCTCTCCCTGGTGGACGACAACCGCCTGATCCGCTTCCCCGCCACCATTTCCTGGTCCCGGCTGCTGACCTGCCCACCCCCTCCAACCCTGGCCGACAACCATCGCCAACTCTGCAACAACGTTCGCAACCTGTTGACCGGTCTTGGCAAACAGGAGAAGGAATCCGCCCGCCAAGCCTGGCAGAACAGCCTGAACCTGCTGAAAAGCCACATGGAAGAGATACACCGCCTGTTGCCCAAAGCCGCGTTTCAGGGATACAAACTCGAAGAGCGGAAAAACTTTTTCGTGCAGGCTCATCTGGAGTGGCTCGGCCAGTTCGAAAGCTATCTGGACGGCGTACTGGAACGAGGCGCCACGGTCTGGGAGCGTATCGAGGAGGCGGGCAATTATCGCCGCTGTCGCCTGGGACAGGCCTTTTCCCGGCAGAACGGCGACCTCTGGCCCTGGCGGCAACTGCCGGCCGTCCAGGAGATGGACCGGCTGCACAAACATTTTCACGCCACCGTGGCCATCGATGCCGCCGTCGCCTCCTCCCTGCGCGGACGCGGCGTCTCACCCGGAGAGTTGGAGCAACTGAACCGCTTCACCCGGCAAAAGATCGCCAATCTGCAAACCATCAGCCGTCAGTTGGTCAGCCAGATTCACACCACGTTTCAGGCGGTGGCCCGGGAAGAAGGCCCACCCCCGGCTTTTCTGCCACCGGCGCCGAAACCCCTGGCCCTGCAAGAGGCCATCGCCGGATTGAAAGCCTGGGAAGCCCGCATCTGCGCCTTCGTCGACTCCCCCACCGATACCTCCATCGACCGGGTGCTGCTGCACACCTCCTGCCCCACGGGAGCCCGCATCGACGCCGTCATGGACGATCCTTTCAAGCTGCAGCGCCACGGTCCGGTTCTGGAAAAGATCGATACCCTGCACCGCAACCTGCACGCCACGGGCGCCATCATGGTGGCCCTGGTACGCGAACATCAGTTAGACAACGCGCGACGCCTGCTGGACAACCTGCAACGCTACCGCCTCGATCTGATCGGCTATCTCGAATTGTCGGGTGACCTGCTCAATATCGTGAAATAACCCCACCCTTCCGGAAGCTGAACGGATGATCCTCTCCAGGGCGTGTTGACATTCACCATCTTTTGGTCCCCGGCGGCGTTGCAATCCGGTTCGGAATGCTCATGTAGGCGAGCTACACTCCGCTTCCTCACCGTCTTGCGCCTTGCCGGGAACCAAAATCCGGCAAATGTCAACACGCCCTAAATCCAGCCCTGACTGCGCCGTTTCGGGGGACCGGAAAAATTCAGCCGGATATACATCATGGCCGTCATGATGGCATCCCCCAGGGCATCGTGCGGATCGTGCAGGGGAATATCCAGATCCCGGCAAATCGCCTCGAAACTCAGGTCGATATTGTGGGTGGCCATGGACTGATCGATTTTGTGGTCGTAATAGAGCCCGGAAACCTCGATGCGCGGGTTGGGCAGACGAATACCCGCCATGGGTTGCAGATACTTGTCCAGCATGGCCAGGTCGAACTCCAGGAAATAGCCCATCAGGGGCCGGCTGCCGATGTAGCGGGTCAGACAGCGAATCGCCTCCTCCACCGGCAGACCGTTTTCCACATCCTTGGGTCGCAAACCGTGGATTTTGATGGTCTCCGGATCGATGCCCCACTCCGGTTTGACCAGCAGACACAACGAACGGCTGAGTACGATACGCTCGCCGCAGACCGGAACCGCCCCGATGGAGAGAATCTCCGCCTTGGACGGATCAAGCCCGGTGGTCTCCAGATCCAGACAGATGATCTGATCGTCCGGCGGGGGATCGAACAAAAAGGCCTGGGACGGGTCGTGCAGGTTGCGCATGCGCCAGGTGCGCAACCACCGTTGCAGGGTGCTCATGCCAGCAGGTTGAGACGGAAATGTTGCACCACCAGCTTTTTCAATCGCGCCACGGTGCGAAAGGACTCCTTCAGCAGTTCGCGTTGCGAGGTGGTGCATTGTCCCGGATCCACCAGATTCTGATCGGACAAGGCGGAGCCTCCCCGTTCCAGCATGGTCTGAAAACGAATGCCGGAGAGAAAATCGAAAGCCTCGATCAGATCCTCGGCGAACGTGGCGTCGAATACCCCCAGATGAGCCAACGCCATAATCCGTTTGCCGGTATTGACCTCTCGCAAACGCTTTTCCAGCGCCAGGCTGCGAATGCCGTGCACAATGGGGAAAACGCCCCCTTTCTTGATATCCAGCGCCTCGACGGAGCCCTTCTTCTCCAGAACGAACTGGGAAAAGAGACTCAACGGCGTATCGAAGGAGACCGCCGGCTTGGCGAAATGGGCATAGAAGACCCGATCATCCGGCAGAGTGGCAAGCAGATACTTCTTCACCTGCTGCAACAAGCGCCCATCTCCGGCGGAGGGCGTGGCATCGTAGAAGATGGCCAGATTCAACAGACTGGCGGCATCGCGATTCTGAATCCATTCCGCGAGGCGATCGCGAAACGACTGGGCAGAGCCGCACCACCCCTCCTCCGACAACATGATCTTGCCGGGACAGGGTGGAATGTCGAGATAGGCCATGGCCTCGGCAAACTCCCGACGGAAGTCCTCCAATCCCGGGAAAACGAAGCCATCCCTTAAAATCAGTGCGTTGTCCTGATCCGTCTTGACCAGTTGCTCCCCGCGACCTTCGCTGCCCATCACCACCAGCACGCTGTTTTCGATCAGTTCGGCAGGAGCCAGCAGGGAAAAGAGCTTGGTCAGCAGGCGTCGGTTCAGCTCCCGCATCAAACGGGTGACGAAACGCACCTTGACCCCCTTGAGAAACAGGGTCTGGATGGCGTAGGGCAGCCGTTCCACCGCCTCTTTCAGATCGGCCAGGGTCTGGGCATGCTCGATGCGCTCCCCCACCAGGTGGGACTGGTTGGACCAAAAGCCCAACAAGTCCACCAGTTCCAGGAAACCGACCGGATCCCCCCCCTGCTCGATGAGCAGACGGTTGACCCGATGCCGCGTCATCATCAACAGCGCATCGAACAACAACTCGTCCCGGGCCACGCTGATCACCTGTCGTTCGGCGATACGCTCCACCGGCGTCATGGGATCGAGACACTCCCCCGCCACCGCATCCCGGATGTGGGTGCCGGTCACCATGCCGATGCGGTCGCTTCCCAAACGCACCAGCAGAGCATCCACCCGGTGCTCCTTCATCAGCAGCGCCGCGCGGTGGATGGCCTCCCCGCCATCGATGGTCACCGCCGGATGCAGATCGACGCTCTCCACCGGCTCGGTCACCAGGAAATTGAAATCCCGGTAGCCGCTGATATCCCGCAGCTCCTCCACCTTCTGGGTCAGATTCTGGAAGTAATAATCCTGAAAGGCGCGGTTGCCCCGGGCCAGGTCGAGAAAGATCGAGCGTTCCAGGGAGTAGCAGAGAACCTCTTCGGCCACGATGAAGTCGTGACGGCAGACCCCCGAAATGAGCGAACCGGCATCGAAGACATCTCCGGGGCCATAATAGGCCACGATGCTGTCGGTCTCCTCCTCCCGCACGATGCCCTTGAAAAGAATGTAGAAATGGCTGGGAACCTCTCCGGCCTTCATCAAATAACGTGATTCGGGAAAGAACTGGATATCCAGAGAGGCCAGCACACGCTCCAGCTCCGCATCGGAGATGCGGTCGAAGGGACGAATGGCGGCAATGAATTCCTTCCGGTTGTGAATGTTCATGGTGTGCCGCTGACCGGAATGCCTCCTCGACCTTAGGGTCTGTCACGAACTCACTGTAACATATCGCTTGCCTTTTGGCCCGTCCTCAGCGTTGGCAAAAGGGTTACATATTGACCTATGCGCCCCTTTTGCCGCCTCGCGGACGAACCAAAATCCGGCGCAATCCGTCACCGTTATTTTGTGACAGACCCTTACCTGGAAAGAGATCAATTTAGGGCAGTCGCCCGTTCAAGGCAATTCCCTGTTGCCATAGCGAGTGGTTTTCATCCACAATAGGCGCTTTCCGTCACCTTCCCGCCCGCGAGATCCGGACAAGGATAGCGTTACATGGGAACCTCCTCCAATTCCCTGTTGGCCCAGTCCGTGGTTTTGCAACTTCAGCGCCATGCCCCTTTCCACGGCATGGCGGCGGAGCATCTCGCCTTTCTGGTCGACAAGCTTCAGGTCTCCTATTTCGCCAAGGGCGAGCTGATTTTCACCCCGGGACAGGGTTGTGTCGGCAAATTCTGCATCATCCGCCAGGGTGTGGTGGCCAGCGACGAAAAACAACCCGCCCTGAACAGCGATTTTTCCACCGTGACCCAGTTGATGGAAGGCGAATGCTTTCCCCTCGGCGCTCTGTTGGAAAACCGTCCCGTCACCACCTATTTTCTGGCTGTCACCGATTGTTTCCTGTTCGAACTGGAAGTGGAGCATTTTCAGCTTCTGGTGGAAAAGAGCCTGCCTTTCCGGGATTTTTGCTCCCATCCGATGGCTCATCTGCAGGAGATCTCCTTCCGCAACCTGCGCAGTCGCTTTCTTCTGTCCGGGAACGGAGTCCTTTCCATGGATGCCACCTTGCAGCAGTTGATCAAGCGTCCCCCCGTGGTCTGCCCCCTGGAGAGCAGCCTGAACGGCGCCTTGGACATCATGCAGCGCACCGACGTGGGCTGCGTGGTGGTGGTGGACGATCTGCACCAGGTTCAGGGGGTCTTCACCCTGAAGGACGTACTCAACCGCGTCACCCTGCCGGGACGCAGTCTGGACACCCCCGTGCGGGAGGTCATGACCCCCCACCCCTTCTGTCTGCCCGGCAGCGCCACGGTGCGGGAAGCAACCCTGGCCATGGCGCGGCGCGGGCTGCATCGCCTTCTGGTGGTGGATGAGGGTCGCCTGGTGGGGGTGGTTTCGGAACGGGACTGCTTCTCCCTGCAACACACCAGTCTGGGTCAACTGCACGACAATATCCGCACCGCCACCGAGATGGCCACCTTGCGTGAACTGGGCAAGGAGATCACCCGGCTGATCAAAAACATGCTGATCCAGGGAGTGGGCGCCGAACACCTCACCGAGGTGATCGCCAACCTCAACGAACAGCTCACCTGCCGCATCATTCACCTGGAACACCAAAACACCCTCTACCGGGGGGAACTGTCGCCGGAGGTCCGCTTCACCTGGCTGGCCATGGGCAGCGAAGGCCGTTGCGAATTGACCATGCGCGGCGATCAGGACAACGGCATCCTCTTCGATCACCCCTTCGGCCTGGATAATCGCAAGGTCTATGACGAACTGACGGCCATGGCCCTGCGCATCAACAATCAGCTGGACTACTGCGGCTTTCCCCTCTGTCAGGGCAAGGTCATGGCGGGCAATCCGAAGTGGTGTCTGCCCCTGGGCGAATGGCAGGCTCTCTTCAAACGCTGGATCGAACGCAGTGATCCCGATGCCCTGCTGCACGCCTCGATCTTCTTCGATTTCCGTCCCATCTACGGCGACCCGGCCCCGGCGGAGGAGTTGCGCAGCTGGTTGACGGCGGAGGCGGTCAATCCCCGGTTTCTGCACCTGAAAACCCGGAATGCCCTGCGCAACCGTCCTCCCCTGGGGGTCTTCCGCGATTTCACCCTCGACGCGGAGGGAGGCATCGACCTCAAGCTCAACGGCACCCTGCCCTATGTCGACGGCGCCCGCATCCTGGCTCTGGCCGCCCGGGTGCCCCTGACCAATACCGTGACCCGTCTGCGCGACGCGGGAAAGGTGTTGAACATCGCCGACTCCGATATCGAGGCCTGGTGCAACGCTTTCCATTTTCTGCAACTGCTGCGCCTGCGGTTGCAACTGGACGCCCAGGAACAGGGTCTGCCCTGGAGCCACTCCGTCAAACCCCGGCAACTCAACGATCTGGACTATCGTATTTTAAAGGAGGTCTTTCGGCAGACCCGCAAGTTGCAAACCCGACTGACCATGGAATTCTCCCGATGAGCTGGCTCGGCGACCTGCTCGACCGACTGCGGGGCGGCTTGCCCGCCCCCTCGCGGGAGGCGATGAAAAATCCCCTTGGCGTGCGACGCATGGTGGTGGTGGATGTGGAAACCACCGGACCCGATCCCGCCTCGGACCATCTGCTCTCCATCGGCGCCGTGGTCATTCGCAACCTCTCCATCGATTGCGGCAACCTGATCGATGTGGTACTGCGCCAGGAAAAACCCAGTTCGCGGGACAACATCCTCTTCCACGGCATCGGCGCCGAAATGCAGTGTCAGGGCACACCGCCGCAGGAAGCATTGCAAAGCTTCCTGGAGTTCGTCGGCGACGATCCGCTGATCGCCTTTCACGCCCCTTTTGATCAATTCATGATCGACAAAGCCCTGCGCCTCCATCTGGAGACCCGTCTGGCCAACCCCTGGCTGGATCTCTCCCGCATCGCCCCGGCCCTCTATCCCGAAAAGGCCCGCCGCCTGCAAAGCCTGGATGATTGGAGCCGGTTTTTCGGTATCGCCAATATTCGCAGACATCACGCCGTGGGCGATGCCTTCGCCACGGCGCAACTCGGCCTGATCCTGTTCAACACCGCCATGCGCCAGGGCAATCGCCATTTCGGCGATCTCCTGGCCCTGGATCGCAATCAACGATGGCTGTCCGGCAGGGTGTGAACCGCCGTCAACGATTCGAGGAGAGGCTATCATGGAGCTGCCAAGCTTTTACAAGCATCATGACACCATCGGCAAGATCGTTATCTCCGAACGACACATCGTCTATTGGCGGCACAACAATTACATATCCATTCTCATTACCGGAATCTGGTTCGTTTTCAGCTTCATCTTCCCGGCTCTGGCTCCGGAGTTGAATCACTATTATTTCCTGGATTTTCCACTGGGTTTCTTCCTGGCCTCGTTCGGCTCCCTGGTCGTCTACGTGCTGCTGGTGGGATTCTACGCCTGGTACATGAACCGGATGGACCACCGCTACGATGTCGCGGAAGATGAGGAGGAGAATCCGTGAAGTCCCCCCGTGGCAGTTCTTACTTTCAACTGCTGAAACGCTATTTCGCCTGGTACACCGGCGGATTCATCGCCTTTGTCCTGCTGCTGGCCGGAGCCGAGCAGGTGGGCATGCCCCACACCTGGATCGGCTACACCTTCATGCTGACCACCATCCTGCTCTATGCCGGCATCGGCATCATGAGCCGCACCACCGACATCGTGGAATACTATGTGGCGGGGCGTCGGGTTCCGGCGATTTTCAACGGCATGGCCACCGGGGCCGACTGGATGAGCGCCGCCTCCTTCATCGGCATGGCCGGCGCTCTCTACTTCTCCGGTTTCGACGGGCTGGCCTACGTCATGGGCTGGACCGGCGGTTATGTGCTGGTGGCCCTCTATCTGGCCCCCTATCTGCGCAAATTCGGCCAGTTCACCATTCCCGACTTTCTGGGAGCCCGTTACGAGGGCAATTTCGCCCGCGTGGTGGGAGTGGTGGCGGTGGTGCTGGTCTCCTTCAGCTATGTGGTGGCTCAGATATACGGGGTGGGGCTCATTTCCAGCCGTTTTCTGGGGCTCGATCTGGTCACGGGTATTTTCGCCGGGCTGGCCGGCATTCTGGTCTGCTCCTTTCTGGGCGGCATGCGCGCCGTCACCTGGACCCAGGTGGCGCAATACATCATTCTCATCATCGCCTATGTGGTGCCGGTCGTTATGTTATCCATCCACATCACCGGCGCCCCCGTGCCTCAGATTGCTTATGGGCAGGCCCTGCGGGAGGTCACGCTGCAGGAAGAGCTGATCTTCAACGATCCCGCCCAGAAGGAGGCGCTGCAGGGTTTTCGCACCCGGGCCGCCCTGCTGGAGGAGCGGTTGAGCCATTTGCCCGACTCCCTGAACCGGGAGCGTCAGCAACTGACCGCCCGCCTGGAGGCGCTGCAGGCTTCGGGCACACCCGATGTCGCCGCGTTGCGTCGCACCCGCGAGGCGCTGGCGGAGCTGCCGAAAAACAGCGCAGCCGCCCAAGAGAAGTGGAGCCGGGAGTTGGAAGTGGCCCGAAACAAGGGCAAAGCGCCCTTTTCCCACGCCACGCCGTTTCAGGGCGAAACCCGGACCGATCGGGAGAACGCCCGCAACAACTTCCTGGCTCTGGTCTTCTGCCTGATGGTGGGAACAGCGGCGTTACCGCACATTCTGACCCGCTATTACACCACTCCCAGTGTAAAAGAAGCCCGTGCTTCGGTCTTCTGGTCGGTGGTGGCCATCTTCCTGCTCTATTTCACGGCGCCGGCCCTGGCGGTATTGGCCAAGCATGCGGTCTATTTCACCCTGGTGGGTTCGCCCATCGACCAGTTGCCTCATTGGGTCATGGCCTGGAGCAAGGTGGGGCTGGTGCAGATCGAGGATATCAACGGGGACGGGCTGTTGCAGTTGGCGGAGTTGACGCTGGATCCGGATGTGATCGTCCTGGCCACGCCGGAGATTGCGGGCTTGCCGTATGTGGTTTCGGGGCTGGTGGCGGCGGGCGGGTTGGCGGCGGCGCTGTCGACGGCGGACGGGTTGCTGCTCACCATTGCCAATGCCTTGTCCCACGACATCTATTTCAAGATTCTCGATCCCATCGCCTCCACCTCGCGGCGGGTGACCATCTCCAAGGCGCTGTTGTTTCTGGTGGCGATCTTGGCGGCTTATGTGGCCTCCCTCAAACCGGGGCATATCTTATCCATGGTGGCCTGGGCCTTTTCCATTGCCGCTTCCTCCTTCTTTCCGGCGCTGACGCTGGGCATCTTCTGGAAGCGGGCCAACAAATGGGGCGCGATTTCGGGCATGCTGGCGGGCATGGGGATATGTCTGTTTTACCTTATCGGCGTGCGCTTTTTCGATCTGGCCCCCTGGTTCGGCATCAAGGACACGGCCTCGGGGATATTCGGCGTTCCGGTTGGTTTTCTGACGATCATCGTGGTGAGTTGGCTGACGCCTGCCCCCAGCAAGGAGGTGCAGGATCTGGTGGAGCATGTGCGTTATCCGAATTTGAAAAGGCCGGGGTTGTTCTGACTTTCAATATGTTATCTTCTAAGTATCAAAAAAAGGAAATGTTTTGACTTTGTCTGTTGTTTTGTATCTGTTCAGATGGGGGATTATCCCCCCCGACGGGTCCAGGGCTGCGCCCTGGGACTTTTCCTTTCGCCGTTGACTTCGTCATATCGCGCTGCGCGGGATCCTGAATAGTTACAGAAAAATTACGCATTCCAAAGTGGATGCGGTATAGTAACCGATTTTTAATAATAAATATATTTTTATTCTATTTATATGGCAAAAAATTAGTTAAAAGATAGAACATTTTCTTTTGTTGCTACTTAAAAGATAAAATATTAAAATTAAAGGGTTTGAGGGGGTGAGAGAAGGCCCCCTCGAACCCTTTTTCGTACCGGTTTACGCCGCCCCCAACTGCTGCAGCAACGGCTGGGTCAACTCCTCCAGCACCTCTTTCACCGGCTGGATGCGCTTCACC
>JADGAQ010000038.1 GCA_015231925.1 Magnetococcales bacterium | reverse complement strand
GCGATAATCGCCCCCGGACCCCCGTATTAATGAACGAATGAAACAGAAACGGAATCAGGCCCGGTCAGCGGGCCCCTTGACGGTTTGGTGCGGCGGAACAAGTCGCCATGGCAGACTCACGGTGAACAGGCTGCCCACGCCCGGTTGGCTTTCCACTTCAAGACGACCCCCCATCTGTACCACCAGGCGGTGAGAAAGAGTGAGTCCCAGCCCGGTGCCCCCGAAGCGACGGGTGATGCTGGAGTCGCCCTGGGTGAACGGGTCGAAGATGGTGCCCATTTGCTCTTCAGAAATGCCAATACCCGTATCACTCACCAATATCAATAAATGCTGCGGCTCCTGCCCATCGTACTGCAACGACACACTCACCCGGCCCATCTCGGTAAATTTGACGGCGTTGCCCACCAGGTTGAGCACTATCTGCCGCAGGCGGAACCGGTCTCCCCCAATCCACTCGGGCACCGACGGCGCCGCGTGGTATTCCAGCTTCAGCGTCTTTGCGTCTGCGATCACCCGCAGCAAATTGACGACTTCCTGTACCACCTCTCGGGGACGGAAAGGCTCCTCGACAACCAGGCATTGTCCCGCCTCGATTTTGGACAGGTCGAGAATCTGGTCGATCAGTTCGAGCAGGTTGTTTCCGGAAACCTGCAGCCTGCCCACATAGTCGCGCTGCTCGTTGCTCAACTCCGAATCCAGCAGCAGGTCGGACATACCCAGGATCACGTTCATCGGTGTGCGGATTTCGTGGCTCATGACGGCCAGAAACTCGCTTTTGGCCCGATTGGCCTTTTCGGCCAGCTCTTTGGCCCGGATCAGAGTCAACTCATCCCGTTTACGTTCGGTGATATCGAAAAGCGTGACCAGAACATCGTTGCCCAGACTGATGCCGGAGATCAATACGGTGCGCACCTCTCCCCGTTTACAGGTGACCCGGTATTCGGCAGGAGCGATGTCGCCCCCATCTTTTCGGGCCTGGGCGAGAGCGCAGTTAAAGTTCTCCTGCACCTGGAGCCGGTACGATTCGACCGGGCAGGCCAACCGCCACCAATGCTCCAGAGTCGGCAGCTCCGCCGCAGTATAGCCGAAGGTTTGTTCGAAGCGGGCGTTGATCGCCACCGGAAGACCCGACTCACCGACAAAACACATAGGAACCGGGGAAAGGCGGAAAAGTTGCCGAAAGCGGGATTCGGACTCTTTCAAGGCCACTTCCGCGCTTTGCCGTTCGGCGATTTCGCTTTCCAGTGCGGTGACAACTTCCCCCAACTGGCGGGTCATATCGTTGAAAGCCAGACCGAGATTGCTGAGTTCATCGTCCCGACTCAACGCCACACGGAACTTGAATGACCCGCTCCCAACCTCCTGGAGCGCCCGGGAGAGCGTATTCAGATGCCGACCGATCAGGATCTCGAACAGGAGGATGATGAAAAACGAGACGATGAAGGTTTTGACACCCTGGCTGAGCAGAATGATCAGGGCTCTGTCCACAAGCTGGCGATAGACCCCCGTCAAATCGGCCTGTACCTGGATGCTGCCGAGGGGAACGCTCTCCCCCCGATGGGGATGGGAGAGTTCGAAGTGGGTATTGATGACATGGTGATCCTGGCTGAGGCCAAGGCTGTCGATGCGTTCGCCCTGAACGGTGTCAATCCGGGCATATCGAATATTGGGCAGCCGCAAAATGGCTTCCAACTGAAGATGTAAACCCTGAAGATTGTGAACCCAGATGGCTGCGGAAAGGGTATCCCGATAGAGGGAGCTTATTTCGTTCAGTCGATATTCGATGGCCGAAATATCTCTTCGATAATCCAGAACAAGCTGTATGGATGTAATTATTAACGTGACCAAAGAGCTGAACATTAGAATGTAAAGCGCAAAACGCCTACCAATGCCTTTGGATAGCAGGAGCGAAACAAGATCCTTTGGATTATATTCCGCCATGAAAACCTGCATAAAAATTCAATGTGGCAGGGAAAAACGCTCTTTCGCCGCTTCGAAGATCCGCTGATAGCTGCCGTCCGCCTTCATGCGCCGGATCTCCTCGGCCAGGATCGGCACCAGGTGGCTGTGCCTCCTATGCAGGTAGAGATACCAGTCACCGCTCAAAAACGGCGGTTCAAGCACCTGAATTCCCGAATATCCCATTTCCCGGATCAGCATCAGACCCGACAGCCGCTCGATGATCGCCAGGTCGATCCGGCCCTGGTTCAGCATGGCAAACAACTGCTCCCCGGAATCCACCAGGGTCACGGAATGGGCCGGAGTGGTATTCCACTCGATGATCTTCCACCCTTTGACAACCCCGACGTCGTAGGGTTTCAAATCCTCCGGAAGTCGCACATGAATCCCTGCGGAGCGGGAAAAGATGACATGCTCGTAGGACATAACCCTTTCAGGTACCCGAACCAGATTGGGATAACTCTTCTCCATGCCGGCGATGCGACAAACATCGCCGTCGTCGATCCCCTGGTTGGCGTTGATTAGGGAGCGCTCCGCGGGCAGATACTGAATATCAACGAACACTCCCAACCGGGAGAAGAGCTCCTGATAGAATTGATCCAGCAGACCGGACCTCTCCGGCGTGTTGAGAGGCGCCGTATGAGAGGTGTTCAGAACCAGTTTGACGGCCGGAACGGCACCAGCCCCCTGTGACATCAGGAGACCGAGAAGCATCGGAAGGAGGAGGAAACTCCCTGGCGACTTGCGCAGCATCACATCTGTCGCACGAAAGGCACGCGATCCCCTTCCGGCAAGGTCTGCCGGATGGCGGCGCGCACCATGGCATTCACGAAGGCAAACTCCCTTCGGCTGGCGAATCCGTTGCTCTCCACCAGCCCAACCCGCACCAGATGCTCCAAAGCGCCTTCGGTCTGGGCCAAATCGACGTGCAATCCCAACTTCTGCAACTGCCCCAGGCTGACCCTTCCGTAGGCCGCGACGGCCCGCGCCACCCGCCAGTCGACGCCGACCCGATCCACCCGTTCCAGAATCAGCCCCAGCAGGGTTTCCGGAAAGATCAATTCACCCGGTTCCCCCCCCGCCTCCTGACCCGCCGCGATGGATCGCCAGGTTTCCACGGCGAACAACGGCACACCACCGCTCCACTGGGCGATCTGCTCGGTCAGTTCCTTGTCGGGACGCGGTTTACCGGCGATATCTTCCAGCAATCGCACGATCTCCCGGGTCATCAAACGCCGCAGGGCAACCACGCCGATACCCGGCGTTGCGGCAAGCGTGCGCAACTCCGCACCCCGTCCCGCTCCGATAAGCCACACCCTGGTACCGTTCAACAATTCCGCCAGATGGGGTAAAAGCTGACTCGACCAGCCATCCATCCACTGCAGATTGTCCAGGAACAGCACCACCGGCCCTTCGAGACGCTGCAGATGCCGCACCAGCATGGCCGCGATGCGTTCCACCCGAATCGCGCCGTTTTCGGCAGGGAAGGCCTCCTCTCCGGCCATCAGTGTCATCAGGTCCGTCAAGCCCGGCGTTTCGACCCCGAAGGTACTCTCCACCAGGGCGACCCTCTCCGCATGGGAAAATTCCCGACGACAGCCCGCCAGGCTCTCCAATACTCCGGGAAAGGCGTGGAAAGGACGGTGGCGCGTTACGGCACGGAAACTTCCCTCCAGCCAGGTCACCTTTCCGCCGGCGAGAAGTTCCCGTTGCAACTCCCGAATCAGCCGCGTCTTGCCGAAGCCCGCCTCCCCGAGAACCAGGCTCATGCCGCTGCGGCCCGCCTGCGCCTCCTGCCAGGCTTTGCCCAGAGCCTCCATCTCCTCGCGGCGACCGAGCAACTCACCTTCCAGAATGGCGCGAATGCCACCGGGCCGGGTTCGCAGTCCGGCGCAGGAGGTCTCCGGAATCCAGGTGGAAAGGGCTCCGTAGCGCGAAACCAGCCAGCGCAGGGCCTGATCCGTCACCATCGACAGCCCCTGCCGATCCCCGCCCTGCATCCAGGCCGGAAAGGCGAAACAACCTTCCGTGAGCAAATCACCCTGCAGCGCGATGCGCCCCTGGGCATCGGTTGTGGCCACGCATCGACCACTGGCCACCCCCAGTTGCCAGGGGAACTCATCCCCCGACTCGTTGCCCCCGAGGCGGATCAACTCCCGACGCACCAGACAGGCCGCACACGCCGCCCGCTCCGGATCGTCCTCCCGCATGTGCGGCACCCCGAACAGGACAAGCACTCCTCCGGGAAAGCCTTGCACCACCCCTTCGAAACGACGCGCCACCGTCTCGACGATGCGTTTGAGCTGCATCTGCAGCCGGGCGAAGCCCTCGCTTCCCAGGCGATGCAGCAGCGCATCCGACGAAGGCAGTCGCACCACCAGCAGGCTCACCGGCTGCAAGGAGGAGGAGTAACTCAGGCCGCGCCGTTCCTGAACGGACGGAGCGGTGCCTCCGGTCGGGGCTTGCTGGGAGGAGAAGAGCGACACCTCGCCACGGGCCTGTTCGATGAGTCGGGCCGCCTTGGTGCGATTGTTGACCTTCAACTGGCGGTAGATGGCCACCAGATGCTGCTTGACCGTGCCCTCCGTGATACCCAGCAGATTGGCCACCTCCTTGTTGGACTTGCCCGCCTGCACCAGATGCAGGATCTCCTCCTGCCGTTCGGTCAGTGGCAAACCACCCGATCCCCTTCTGCTGCGCATATCGTCGCTGTTCATGGCCACCTGAGAGGGTTGAACTTCAATTCACCGGCGACTTTCGGGTCATGCTCGGAATCGCCGTGCCCGCCGGTTCCGGACGCGGATCCGGCACCAGAGGTTTGACCAGATAGGCCAACAGGGAACGACTGCCCGTGACCACGTCGGCTTGAGCCGCCATGCCGGGCAGTATCGGATTCGCTCCCGGAATATTCCCGACGTATTGTTTCTCCAATGCCGCGTAGCCCCGATAATAGACCTTTTTGTCCGCTTCCAACTGGGTGAAGGGGGAGACGGTCAACAGGCGTCCCTTGATCGTACCGTACCTCTCCGAGTCGTAGCTGGCCACCTTGATCACCACGGATTGGCCCGGTTTCACGAAGCCGATATCCTTGGGCAGTATACGCAATTCGAGCTGCAATGGCTCATCGGAAGGGACGATCTGCAGCAGGACATCCCCCGGTTTGACCACCCCGCCGATGGTGCGCATGCGCAAATCCTGGACCCGACCGCGCACCCGGGCATGGAGAATCAGGTGGGTGCTGCGATTTTCCAGCTTGGTCACCTGCTCTTCCACCTGCTCCAGTTCCCCCTTGACAGTACCCAGTTCGTCGCTGGCCTTGTGGCGCAGATCGGCCTCCATGGCCTGACGCCGCGTTTCCACCTCGCCAAGGGACTTGCGGGCCTTTTCCAACTGTTTGCCCAACCTCTGGATCTCACCCTGGGAGCTGACCACGTCCCTCTGGGCGTTCAACTGGGCCATGCGTGAAACCAGATCCTTGCGCCCCAGCTCCTCCCGCAGGGAGAGCAACTGGTCGTCGACCCCGCTACGCGCCCGCGCCTGGCGAATCTGCTCCCCGATGAGGGCCACTTCCGCCTTTTTCTGGGCTATCTGGGTATCGATGAGCCACAGATTGCTCTTGCGGGCCTCGTTCTGGGTGTGCCACAAGACCTTTTGCTCCCGCACCACATCGACGAATTCGGCGCCGATGGCGGAAAAATCGGGCTCCTCTCCCCGGACGAAGGCCTCCAGACGGACAGCACGCGCCCGCAGGGCGGCCTGGCGGGCCTGAATCTGCTTCTTCTCGGAGAGGGTCGTGGCATTGCTCAGACGCAACAGCTCCTGCCCCTCCTCCACCAGCTGTCCCTCGCTGACCAGAAGTTTGGCCAGGATACCCCCTTCCGGGGCCTGCACGGAATGTACCGATCCCGTGGGCTGGAACTGACCGGTGGTCTTGACCGCCTCGTCCACCTCGGTCACGATGGCCCAGATGAAGACCGAAAATATGAAGGCCACCACCAGCATCAACTTCAGACGCGATTTCCAGGAGATGTCCTCCTCTTCCAGAATGAGGGCCTCCGAGAGGTATCGTGAAAAGTTCTGTTTCGCGTTTCCCAAGACCATTGCCCTACCCCCGCCTGCTCTCGACCCGAATCAAATGAAACTTTGCGGCAGCATCTTGCGGACATCTTCCGGTTTGCCCGCTGCCCTCAGATAGCCGCCTTCCAGATAGAGAACCACATCGGCCATCTGCATGTGGGAGGGCCGGTGGGTGACGATGAAGCTGGTCACCTTGCCGCGACTCTCCAGAATGGCTTCCCGGAAGTAGCGTTCGCTCTCGGCGTCCAGGTTGTTGCCCGGTTCGTCGAAGAGCATGATCTTGGACTTTTTCAGGTAGGCCCGGGCCAGGGAGAGCCGCTGTTTGAAACCGGTGGAGAGTTTTTCCGACCGGCTCTCGTTGAGCCGGGTGCCGAAGCCCTCCGGCATGCGGCGAATCTCTTCCAGCAGTCCCGCCCGCCCGCACGCCTCCTCCAGTTCGGCATCGGAGGCCACCGGATTGGCCAGTCGCAGATTCTGCGCCACGGTTCCGAAGAAGATGTCGCAGTTCTGCGGCAGATAGCTGACGTTCTGGCGCAAGTCGATGGGATCCAGTTGCCGGATATCCCCCTCGTCGATGAGAACACTTCCGGCCTGGGGCTGATAGAGCCCGAGGATCATCTTGAGCAGCGTCGATTTGCCGGAGCCGTTGGCTCCGATCACCGCCACCACCGACCCCTCCGGAACCCGGAAGGAGACACCGACCAGGGCCGGTTCCGAATCGCTGCTGTAGCGGAACGAAACCCGGGAGAAACCGACGGCCCCTTTCAAGGTGCGGCTGGAGGCGTGGGCGGCGAAATCGCGCTCGCCCTTCATCTCCATCAGACGGTCGATCTGCCCGATGCTGTTGAAGACCTGCACCATGCGGGCGATGCCCAGAAAGGTGGTCTGAATGGGGGCGAAGATGCGCCAGGTCAGCATCATGGCCGCCATGACCGTCCCCGAGGAGAGGGTTCCGGCCATGACGCCCTTGGCGGTGATGGTCATCACCCCCACGGAGGCCATCATGGTCAGGGTCTGGGCCAGGGTGGTCAACAGGGAGGTCAACTGGCTGACCAGAAACGAGGCCATGGTCGCCTTGCCGGAGAGGTCGCGGAAGCGCTGATACCAGATGGCGTCGGCGTGGGTGCTTTGGATGAGTTGCACACGCGACAAGGCCTCGGTGAGAAACGCCTGCCTCTGCCCCATAACCTTGGAGGAGTTGGCCGTGGTGCGCCGCAGATAGGGCATCAGGGCAAAAGCCAGCAAGGCCAGCGCCACGATCAGGCCGATCATGAAGAGGATCACGTCCGGGCTGATGAGCCCCAGCACGATCAGGAATAGGAGCGTCGAAGGAGCATCATAGTAGAGGAAGGCCAGGGGGCCGACGAACATGTCCCGAATGACTTCCAGGGTCTTGATGCGGGAGACCTGAACCCCGACGGCGACCCGCTCGGTGAAGGAGGCCGGCAGCGCCAGGATACGCTCCAGAATGCCGCTTCCCAACACCCGCTCCGCCTTGGCGCCGATATAGGCCAGGATGCGCGCCCGCTGCAACCGCAGCAACCAGTCCACCAGAATGGCGAGCAGGGTTCCGGCCAGAAGGGAGAAGCCCATGGCCACGGAGCCGCTGGGAATGATGTTGTCGTAGATGGCTTTGGTGTACAGAGGGGTGGCGGTGGCCAGAACGTTGCCCAGGATGGTCAAGCCCATGATCATCCAGATCAGGGAGCGGAACCGGTCAATCTGATGGGTAACCCAGCTTTTGGGTTTGACCGCGTCCGGGTTGGGTGGCGTGAAGAAAAAGGCCTGTCCCGTACCGATGCCGGAGCCGGGGCGCACCACGTTATCCTCTCCGTCGAAGGCCAGGGGTTGGCCATTGCCATCCCGCCCCACCACCACATAGGGCCGACCCTTGGCCGATACGAACAAATAAGGCATCAGCCGGGGGTCGATATCCTCCGGCACGCCTTCCGCCATGCGATGCGTGTATTGCAGATTGGCCATGGTGTTGCACAGATCGGTCAGATCGATGCTGTCCGAAAAGTGCGGCAGGGCTTCCGCCAACTGACGGGACGGCCCGCTCCATTTCACCCCGGTGAGCAGCAACTTCAAACAGCGTGAATAGGCGTTGGCCACCGGAAGTTCGTCGAGAAAGCGGGTCCAGCTGGGTTCGTCCCCGAGGCCATCCCCGAGGGCGCGGATCCTGGCCTCCTCCCGCATGGACTGCATGCCCGCCGTTTCGGCTGGCAGGACCGCGTTGATGCTGTCCAGACCGTCGCGATAACTGGCCAGCGCCTCCAGGGTGCCCCCTCCCAGTTTGAAGGAGCGGTCGGCGATGCGCAGCAGGGAAGGCCGCAGGGAGATCAGGATGATGGTGCAGCGCCCCTTCAGCTCTTCCAGACAGGTGCGCAGCAGCCCGTCCCCGGCGGAGTCGATGGCCATGTTGGCTTCGTCGAAGAGCAGAATACGCGGTTCCAGCGCCAGAATGCGGGCGATGGAGATGCGTTGCACCACCCCGGCGGCCAGAGCATCGGAGGCGCCGTCGCCCACAACGGTGGCGTAGCCTTTGGGCATGCGGGAGACCACCTGATCCAGACCGAGACTGGCCGCCACCCGAAGCGCCGCCTCCCGGCGACTCTCATCGAACATGGTCAGATTTTGCAGGATCGTTCCGTTGAACAAGGTGCCCTGCTGGGGCACATAGGCCACCTGCTTGCGCCAGGTGTCGGGCAGTGCGTGGGCGGGAGAACCATCGACGTTCACCGTGCCCCGATCCGGCAGCAGGCGTCCTGCGATCAGCTTGAGCAGGGTGGTCTTGCCGCTGCCGCTCTCCCCGATGATGGCCACGCACTCCCCCGGAGCCACTTCCAGGGTGAGGTCGCGCAAGACCGCCGGGGTTCCCTCGGCTCCGACGCGAACCTCCTGCAGCGAAACCCGTCCCTGCAGTTCTGCGGAACTGTCGGTCATTCCCTCCGCGACCTTGCGTTGCGGCATCTGCAACAGCAGGTCCACATCCTTGCGGGCCAGACGAATGGCCTGCAGACGGGTCCATCCGGCCACCAGTGTCTGCAGGGGCTGCAGCGTGCGTCCCGACAACATCAGGCATGCCGCCAGGCCACCCGTGGTCAGTTGCCCGTCGATGACCGCCCAGGAGCCGAAAGCCAGCACCACCGACGCGGTGATCTGGGAGGCCATGGAGGAAACCGCCGGCAGTGTGGCCCCCAGGAAAATGATGTCGTAGGTCTGTTTGAGGTTGGCGTTCTGCAGCATCTCGTAACGCCGCAGCATCAGGGACTCCATGGCCAGCGACTTCACCGAATGGATCCGGGCCAGGGTTTCGGTGATGAAACCGAAACGACGCTGGGTCTGCTCGGAATCCTTGGTCAGGGCCTGCAGCAGTTTCGTGCCGAAAGTGCCCGACAGAATGGTGACCAGAATCAGCGAAACCACCGGAACCAGAACCAGCCAGCCGCCGAGGGTGTAGACCAGAAAGAGGTAGATGAGCAGGAACGGCAGATCGAATATGGCCAGCAGGGCCTGCCCCGAATAGAGCTCTCCCAGGGTATGGATGGCGCTCATGCGCTCCAGTTGCTGGGCCCCTTCGATGCGCTCCAGATCCCGGGGTTCCGACTGCAATATGCGGCGGAAGACGTCACAACTGGCGCCATGCTCGAAACGGGCTCCGTACCAGCCGATGAAGAGGGTGCGCAAGGTTCTTAACGCCGCATCGACGGCCAGGGCTCCCAACACCCCCAGAACCAGGATCGAGAGGGTGGCCTCCCCCTGGTTCGGAATGATGCGGTTGTAGACCTGCAGCAGCGCCAGAGGAACCGCGACGCCGACGACGTTGATCATGAACGAGGCGATGCCCAGCACAATGTAGGTGTCTATGCGTTTTTTGCGCCAGGGATAGCCCTCGTGCAACTCACTCATGATCTTCACCGCCTCGGGAAAGTGATACCGGATGGAGGAAAGCCTTGAAACGGGTCTGTCGCCCCATTTCTCCCCTTGAAACCAGCCAATACGGCACAAGAGGTTCCTTTCTGTCTGCCAAATCGAGATTAGAAATTAATTCCAAAAAAATTAAGGGTAATATCAACAAAATATGACGTCATTATGTCGCAAAAGTATCCTCTAATTCATCCCGAACCCATTCATAAAACGTGTGAAGAATATCTATTTTGTTATAGAGATTCAACGGTTGACAGTGGAGATCCAGCAGGAAACCCTCTCCGCCGGCGCCCTCCTTGATGGATCATCTGGTGTATCGGGCACGGGAAGGAGATTCTTGAGAAAAATCGCGCAATATCGGCAAAAATGAGCCCATGAGGGGCATGGCCCTTCATCAGGGTGAACGACGCAACGCCTCCAGGTGCGTCAGGGACAACGGTAACCCGGCAGGGGTGCCGCTCGGCAGGGCATCGGAAAAACCCGGCGAGAGGCTGTTTCGCCCCGACACCACCCGTCCCTCCGCGGCCCCGCCGGAGTAGCGCAGCAGCCGTCCCGGCTTCGGGGCGGATGTGGTCACCAGGCGGTTTCCATCCAGGTGCATAGCCACCTCCGGCCCGTCCAGGTGGATCATGGCGGTGGTGAAAGGTGTTTCCAGCACATTGTTCAACAGGTACAGGGTGCCTCGGCGCTGATGAGATCCGTCGCTGCCGAAATAGATCACTTCATGGTTTTTGGCCTTGTGGCCTTTGATGATGCGATTGCCGCGCAGCAGGACATCGCTGCCGGCCACCGCGCTCTCGCGGGAATCGACCAGATCGATCTCCCGCTGCCGGGCATGTCGAAACAGATTCTCCTCGGCCAGCAACAGATGGGTGCGGCTTTTGAGATTATGACCATCCAGACTGTCGTGAACCTCGTTTTTCAGCAGATAGACCCCTGCACCGGCCAAATAGAGGTTGTGGCTGTTGCCGCGACCTTTGGCGGCCCCGTTGTGGTGAATGCGGTTCTCTTCCAGCCGCAACCGTCGAACCTCTCCCTCGCCGCCGGGATTGGAGAAAATACCGTTATCGTTGTGGTGCAAATCGCAACGGCGCACCGTCACGTCGTTGGCCTGATTGACCCGAATGCCGGCGGCATTGCCATCGTCATTGTGGCCGTTGACTATCTCGAAATGGTCGATGAGCGCCCCTTGGGCCGAAGGATCCAGTTGAATCACCGCGCGTGGCACGGGGCCGCGACCGCTGAGATCCACCCCCTTCGCCGACAGGAGTACCGGCTTTTCACCCATGCCACGCAGGGTGAGGCCGGGCAGATTCAGACGCAACGTCACCCCGGGGTACGGCTTCCCGTCGGACAGGGGATGAACCCGGATCTCATCCCCCGCTTTGACCGCCGCCAGCGCCGCCTGGGGATGGGCGAAGGGACGCCCCTCCCCGACCTCCAAAACCGCCGCCCGAAGCGGAAGGGTCAATAACACTACCAGCATCCCGAGACCGAATCCGGCAACGATACGAGTCATCCCCCCACCTCCCTCTTGCGACGGCTCACCACGAAAAACCAGACCAGACAGCCGAAACCCGCCCCTCCCGCCAGTATCAGACCAAGGCGCAGGGAGTCGGGGGCATAGACCAGTTCCAGACGCCCGTGAGCGCCGGCGGGCAGCAGCACCGCCGGCAGCAACCCCTGCAGCGCCACCACCGGTCGGGCTTCTCCGTCGAGCCAGGCTT
This sequence comes from Magnetococcales bacterium, assembly GCA_015231925.1. Classification (NCBI taxonomy): domain Bacteria; kingdom Pseudomonadati; phylum Pseudomonadota; class Magnetococcia; order Magnetococcales; species Magnetococcales bacterium. Next base: position 15,778 of record JADGAQ010000038.1, on the reverse strand, counting down.
TGTATTCCGGACGCCAGGCTCGCGAAAAAACCACCAGTCCCTCCCGGTCCGCAGCGGTGCGAACCTCCACCTGCACCGAGTTGCGCCTTTCGAGGGCATTCGAAACAGCCACCGGAGCGAAACGCGACCGTTGCTCCGCCACGATTCGGGCATCGGTGGTCATGGCGAATGGTTCCCGTCCGAGAGCCGCCTCCGCAAAGGTGCGCAGGCTGGCCATCTCCTTTCTCGAACGCCAGGTCACTTCGGGAATCGACCAGATCCGCGGAGCGACCCCCTGTTGGCGATGCAATACCGCCCCCTCCTCGTTGCGGTCCACCAGGATCCAGCGTCCCGTATCGAGCAGGGGTTGCAGGGCGCTTTCCAGGCTGTCGTTGCCCAAAAGGAGCCCGTCCACGCCCATCAGGGGCAACAACAGCCCCCCCTTCCGTTCCGACTCCAGTATCAGGGCCATCTGCTCTCTGGCCAGCATGCCATGGGGGGAGATGTCGTGGAACAGGTGGCTGATGGGCAGCGGGGCGATGGGGGAATAGCCGTTGATCGTCTCCAAACCGGCATACAGGGCGCTGTTGCCGGGTCTCAACCGACTCCACGGGGAGAAGCCGACGCCTCCGTCATGATTGCCTTTGCCGAAACGGAAGTAGTCCTGCACGGTGTAGAGGCCCAGGTAACGCCGTTTCGGATCGAGCGGGACCGCCTCGCGCAGTCGGTCGTCGATGGGGAAACAGAGGGTGATGCGGAACGGATAAAGGCTGAGATAACTGCCCGCCAGGGCCAGAAAGACCCCGAGGGCCAGAAAGCCGTGCTTGAGCGAGGCCCGTTGCACCGGGAGATGTTCCACGGCCAGCCAGACCAGGCACAGCAGCAGCGAACCCAGGATCAGCCCCTCGGCCTGATCGGCCAGGGGGAAGAAGAGCATCTCCACCAGGGCCAGTCCGGCCAGCAGCATCAGACCGGTCAGGGCGGGGTTGTTGCGCCATCCCGGACCGGGTCGGAAGGAGCGGTAGCTTTCCACCGCCAGCACGGCCAGCGCCAGATGGAACAGGGGCAACCAGCGATAGGACCAGCGCAACGGGGCCATGCTGGGCAGACTGCACACCAGGATCAACAGCGCGAAGAAACCCACTTCCCAGGGGTGGCTGCGGTACAGTCGCGGACCCGATCGCACAAAGCCCGACACCACCAGCAAGATGGGGAACAGGCCGCAAATCATCTCCAGGTTGGGACGCTGCAAGGGCTCCAGAAAGACGCTCCAGAGGGATTGGTTCGACGGCAGCGCCAGTCCGGCCCAGGCCGTCGCCGGAACGGTCAGGTCACGGGTCAGTATCGATACCGAAGCGCGTCGGGAGTTGGCGAAGTACTCCACCAGCATCAGCAGGGAGGGCGAGGCGAAGCATCCGCCCAACAGCCAGACCAGCGGCACCGGCCAGGAGAGGCGCAGGCTCCGGGTTTCGACCAGATGGCGCAACCCCAGCCACAAACTGAGCAGCAGGGCCATGAACACGGTGAAGGGCCAGCCGGCGCTCAACACCAGATAGAGGAAGAACACGGGCCATAACAGCGACAGCGGGGCATCCCGCCGCGCCAGGGCGCGTTCCAAACTCCACCAAAACCAGGGAATCCAGGCGAAACTGGTCACCGCGCCGATCCAGTTGATGGCCCCCCAGGTCATGATCCAGCCGTTGAGCGACACCGCCAGGGCCGCCATGACCGCCAGCCCTCCCGGCCAGTGGCGCTGCACCCCCATTTGCACCACACCCAAGGCCAGAATGAGCAGATGACCGATGGCGATGAAGGCCGCAAGATGGGGCAGATCGAGGCGGAACAGCTCCCCGAACGCGGTCAGCAGCACCGGAACCGGGGCGAAGACGGCGGCCTGGTATTCGCTGGCCAACGCGCCTCCCAACCAGGAATGGGGACTCAGCAGGGGCCACTCCCCCTGCCGGAAACTTCGCAAGGAGTCGATGTAGGTGGGCAGGAAGTAGGACTGGTAGTCGTCCCTCCAGAAGTAATAAGGATCCTTTTGCAGCAATATCACACATAACGCCACCAGCAGAATCACCACTACCACCCGGATCAGGCCGCTGTTGATTTCGGTCCCGGCGGAGGGCGGACTGACGTGCGGCGAGGCGGCCTGGTTCACGGTTGTTTTGCTCGAACCAGGGCAAACAGCGAAGTTCCGAACGGCAGAGGGATGCGGCTTCCCAACCCGGCCTCCCATCGTCCGGCAACCTTCAACACCCCCCCCAGCCAATCGGCAGTGGGTGGAAATTCGCAGCTCCCCTGCATACCCCGGGAATCCTGCAACCGCCGCCAAAGCGCCGGAGCAACCAGGTAAGAAAAACAATAGGTTATTGCGAGACAACGACCTCCGGCCCGAACAATCCGCTCTTCCAGACCCGCTCGGGTATGCCGTCGGAAATGGCCAAGCTGCCTGTCCCACTGACTGTATAAAACCGGCATGGCCGGAACGGAGATCAGCACCAGCCCGTGTTCCGGCAGCATGGCGAACAGGTTCCTCAGAAAGGCCACGTCGTCATCGATGTGTTCCAGAACGTCCATCAGGAAGATCAAATCGGTGCCGCTCGGAAGAGCCTCCCCCTCCTCGGTCCGGAGATGGTAGTTCTCCCCGAATCGTCTGGCATGGGTGATGGCCGTGGCAGAGCGGTCCAGGCCGATCGCACCCTGAAAGCCCATGCGTTCGGAGATCATGTGCAAAAAACCGCCGGTTCCGCAGCCAAAATCGACCACCTGCCGGGTGTGCGCATCCGGGACGTGCCGTTTCAACAGCGCGGAGGCGAATTCGACCCGATTGCAATGCCACCAGTAGGTTAATTCGTTGCAGGCCAGACTCTCGAAATGCCCATCCGGAATGGTATTCATCGCATCCCCGTCACGCCTGATCCGGCTGCTGCGTCGGAGTGTCGTGCCGGTCTCCGGTGGCGGCGTCGGGTTCGGACCGCGTCGCATCGGGGTTCATTCCACTCCCCTCACCCGGCTGCCGATAGACCGTCTCGATGATGTAGTTGGGGCGCTGCCGGATATCGTCGTAGATGCGGGCCAGATACTCCCCGAGAATCCCCAGGAAGAGGATTTGGAACGAGGCGATCAGAAGCTGTAACAGCAGGGTGAGGGAGAATCCCGGCAGGGGATAGAAGATCCAGAAACGGGTGTCCGTGACCCGAACGATGAAGGTCACGGCCCCGATCACCAGAAAGAAGCTGGTCAGCAGCAGACCCACCACCGAAATCACCCGGATCGGCAGGAAGGAGAAGGAGAAGATGGCGTTGAGCCCGTCGTTGATCAGATGCAGCAGGGTCTGCTTCGGCGCGCCGGCCCCGCGCGGCGGTCGGTGATAGGCGATGGCGGCGCGGCTGTAACCCAGAAAGGAGCGCAGGTTGGGATAGCTCTTGTTGCGTTCCTTCATGCCGAAGAGGTGGTCGGCGATGCGCCGGTCGATCAGGGAGAACATGCCCGACTGGTTATCCAGATCCGATTTGGTCAGATGGCGGATGAGAAAATAGTAGAACCGGGTCAGCAGACGCCGCAGACCGCTTTGACTGCGCGACTCCTTGACGGTGGTGACCACCTTGAACCGCCCCTCGTTCCAGCGGGCGATCAGTTGCGGAATCAGCTCCGGCGGATCCTCCAGATCCCCGTCCATCAGGATCAGGGCATCGCCGCGAGCCACCTCCAGCCCGGCATTGAAGGCGTTCTGATGGCCCCAGTTGCGGGAGAGGCTGACCACCACGACCCGGTTGTCGGTGAACTGACGCCGCAACAGGCTCTCCAGACTGCCATCCCGGCTGCCGTCGTCGACGAAGACGAACTCGAAACGGTAGGGCAGTCCGTCGGCAACCCTGGCCAACCGGTCCAGCAAGGGGTCGATATTGCCCACTTCATTAAAAATCGGAATCACCACACTGATCAATTTCTGCATTCAACCCGACCCCGAAAGTGCCGCATCGGTTTAGCCCCTCCATCCTTATTCCGGCAGGGTAACATACTCCGAACCCTTGAAAAAGCCGTTACCGGATCCCTCCGCCGATCCCCCTCCGGGTCAGACTCACCCTCAACGGGTGATTTTCTCTCCATCTTGAGGTAAGCTCATCGGAATCGACTGCCGACACTCAACCATGGGCCACACCGGAATGAATCTGCCACTCGACCCCCTTACCGCCCTGAGCCCCCTCGACGGGCGCTACGCCGACAAAACCGCCGCCTTGCGGCCCTACTGTTCCGAATTCGGTCTCATTCGTTACCGGGTGATCGTGGAACTGCGCTGGCTGGCCTTTCTGGCCCGGGAAGGGGTCATGGCGGAGCTGCCGCCCCTGACGGAAGAACAAAACGCCCTGCTGCAACGGCTCGAAGAGGGTTTCGACACCGCGCACGCCCGTCGCGTCAAGGAGCTGGAGTCGGTCACCAATCACGATGTCAAGGCGGTGGAGTACCTGATCAAGGAGCAACTGGCGGGTACCTCCCTGGCTTCCGCCGCAGAGTTCGTCCACTTCGCCTGCACCTCGGAAGACATCAACAACCTGGCCCACGCCCTGATGCTGAAAGAGGCCCGTGATCGGGTGCTTCTGCCGGCTGTGGACAAACTGCTGGATCGCCTGCTCGACATGGCCGAGGCCCTGGCCGAGGTGCCGATGCTCTCCCGCACCCACGGGCAGCCCGCCACCCCCACCACCCTGGGCAAGGAGGTGGCCAATTTCGCTCACCGCCTGCTTCAACAACGGCAGACCCTGGCCGACCTGCCCCTGCCCGGCAAGATCAACGGCGCGGTGGGCAACTTCAATGCCCATGTCGCCGCCGTTCCCGAAGCCGACTGGCCCCGCCTGGCGCAACGCTTCGTCAGCGGATTGGGGCTGAGCCATCAACCCTTCTCCACCCAGATCGAACCCCACGACGGCATGGCGGGCTATTTTCACGCCCTGGTGCGCGGCAACACCGTGCTGCTCGATGCCTGCCGCGACTTCTGGGGCTACATCTCCCTGGGCTACTTCCGCCAGAAGACCAAGGCCGGTGAAGTGGGCTCCTCCACCATGCCCCACAAGGTCAATCCCATCGATTTCGAAAACGCCGAGGGCAACCTCGGCGTGGCCAACGCCCTGCTCTGCCATCTGGCGGAAAAACTGCCCGTCTCCCGCTTCCAACGGGATCTGAGTGACTCCACCACCTTGCGCAACCTGGGCAGCGCCCTGGGTTACACCCTGTTGGCCCTGCAGTCGGCACTGCGCGGGCTGGGCAAGCTGGAGGCCGATCCGGCCCGCATGGCCGAGGATCTGGAGGCCAACCTGGAAGTGCTGGCGGAAGCCATCCAGACCGTCATGCGCCGCCACGGTCTGCCGGAACCCTACGAGCAGCTCAAGGCACTGACCCGCGGCAAACGCATCGATCGCCCCGGCCTCACGGCTTTTGTCGCCTCTCTCGAACTGCCGGCGGAGGCCAAAACCCGGCTGCTCTCCCTGGAACCCGCCACCTACACCGGCCTGGCCGCGCGTCTGACCCGGGAGTGGATTGCGGAAGAGCGCGAAAAAAGGCTGCATAAATGTTAAATGGCAGCCGATAATCCTCCCAGGAGCGACACGGAACTAAAACGAGCCCATACCATGAACGACCCCTTTCGCATCGACAGCCACAAGTTGATCTACCATCCCCGACGGGTGGCGGAGCTGATCGAGTGCGGCGGTGATTGGGACAAGGCGAAGGGCATCTACCCCCTCTACGTCGAAATCTCCCCGCTGGGAGCCTGCAACCATCGCTGCTCTTTCTGCGCCGTCGATTTCGTGGGCTACAAAAGCACCCGCCTCGATGCCGCTCTGCTGGGAGAGCGCCTGCGGGAGATGGGGCGGCTCGGGGTGAAAAGCATCATGCTGGCCGGCGAGGGCGAACCCCTGCTGCACAAGGAGCTGCCCCGCATGGTGGTCGATGCCGGGGAAGCGGGGCTGGATGTGGCCATCACCAGCAACGCCACCGTGCTGCCGCCGCGTTTCCTGGAGGATGCCCTGCCCCGCCTCTCCTGGTTCAAGGCCTCCATCAACGCGGGCACCCCCGTAAGCTACGCCGCCATCCACCGCACCCGGGAGCGCGATTTTCACAAGGCCGTGGACAATCTTCGCCGCATGGTCGAAACCCGCCGGCGCGACAAGCTCTCCTGCACCCTTGGGGCCCAGGCGCTGCTGCTGCCCGACAACGCCGGCGAAATGGCCACCCTGGCCCGCCTCTGTCGGGATGATATCGGCTTGGATTACCTGGTGGTGAAACCCTATTCGCAACACCAGCTCAGCCACACCCGCACCTTCGCCGAACTCGATTACGCCCCCTATGCCGAGCTTGGCAAGGAGCTGGCCGCCTGTGCCACCGCCGACTTCCGGGTCATCTTCCGCAGTCAGACCATGGCCCGCTACGAGTCGAACGAACGCTACACCACCTGTCGGGCCGTGCCGTTTCTCTGGGCCTACATCATGGCCGACGGTACCGTTTCCGGCTGCAGCGCCTATCTGCTCGACCCCCGCTTCGAATACGGCAATATCAATACCGCCACGTTTCAAGAGATCTGGGAGGGGGAACGTCGCCGACAGGCCGTCCCCTTCGTGGCCCATGAGCTGGATATCGGCGGCTGCCGCCGCTCCTGCCGCATGGACGCCATCAACGGCTATCTGCACCAGTTGACGGAAGAACCGGTGCCTCACGTCAATTTCATCTGAAAGGTCTTCGCGGACCCGGAGGTCTTGCCATGCGTTGCCTGGTCACCGGTGGTGCCGGTTTCATCGGATCTCATCTCACCGCCCTCCTCCTCTCCCGGGGGCATACGGTGCGGGTGGTGGACGACTTCTCCACGGGTCGTCCGGAAAACCTCGACCCGCACCAGAAAAACCGCAGCCTGGAGGTCTTTCCCGTCACCATCCTCGATCCGGAAGCCATGGATCGGGCCTGCGACGGCGTGGACTGGCTCTTTCACCTGGCGGGCATCGCCGATATCGTCCCCTCCATCGAACGACCGGGGGACTACTTCCAGGTCAACGTGCAGGGCACCCTCAACTGCCTGGAAGCGGCCCGCAAACACGGGGTCAAACGCTTCATCTACACCGCCTCCTCCTCCTCTTACGGCATTCCGGACCTCTATCCCACGCCGGAAGAGAGCCCGATCCGTCCGCAATACCCCTACGCCCTGACCAAATACATGGGCGAGGAGCTGGTGTTGCATTGGGCGGGAACCTACAAACTGCCGGCCCTCTCCCTGCGGCTGTTCAACGTCTACGGCCCCCGCTCCCGCACCACCGGGGCCTACGGGGCCGTCTTCGGGGTCTTTCTGGCGCAGAAGCTGGCGGGAAAACCCTTCACCGTGGTGGGCGACGGCAGCCAGTCCCGCGACTTCACCTTCGTCACCGACGTGGCGGAAGCCTTTCTGGCTGCGGCCCACTCCTCTCTCAGCGGTCAGGCCCTCAACGTCGGCAGCGGCGCCCACCGGAGCGTCAACCGCCTCGTGGCTCTGCTCGGCGGCGAGGTGACCTTCATTCCCAAACGCCCCGGCGAACCGGAAATCACCTTCGGCGACACCACCCGCATTCGTACCCTGCTGGACTGGCAACCCAAAGTCAGCTTCGAGGAGGGCGTGGCCATCATGCTGCAACACATCGACGACTGGCGCAGCGCCCCCCTCTGGGATGCGTCATCCATTGCCAAAGCAACCGCTTCCTGGTTTCATTACCTGGGAAAAGCGGACAGTCAAGAATAACGGGAGGGGGATCATGGTCCCGGATCGAAAAATCCTGGAACTCCACAGCCTGGCTCGACGGGTTGCCGGTCTCAAGCGCAAGGGCAAGCGCGTCGTGCTGTGCCACGGCACCTTCGATCTGATGCACCTGGGCCATATCCGCCATCTGAAACGGGCTCGTCAGGAAGGGGACATCCTCTGTGTCACCGTGACCGGCGACGCCTACGTCAACAAAGGCCCCGGTCGACCCATCTTTCCCCAGCAACTGCGTGCCGAAAGCCTGGCTTCGCTGGAGTGCGTCGATTTCGTCGCCATCAATCCCGATCCCACCGCCGTTCCGGTGATTCACCTGCTCAAGCCCGATGTCTATGTCAAAGGCCGGGAGTACGAAGCCCCCAAGGACGATATTACCGGCAACATCATTCACGAATGCAACGCCGTGGAGTCCTTCGGCGGTCGGGTCTGCTTCACCGATGAGATCATCTTCAGCTCCACCAACCTGATCAACGAACATCTGGACATCTTCCCGCCTTCGACCAAAGCCTTTCTCACCGAATTCAAGAACCGCTTCAGCTCACGGCAGGTGATCGAACTCACCCAGTCGCTGCAGCGACTGAAGGTGCTGGTGGTGGGCGAAGCCATCGTGGACGAATATTGCTACTCGACCCCCCTGGGGCTGACCGGCAAGAGCGGCAACGTGCTGTCGGTGCAATTCCACTCCACCGAGCAGTTTCCCGGCGGCTCCCTGGCCATTGCCAACCACCTCTCCGGCTTCTGCTCCAAGGTGACGCTGCTGACGGGACTGGGACGCAGCGACCGGCTGGAACCCTTCATCCGGCAACGTCTCTCCCCGGTGGTGGAACCGGTCTTCTACTATTTCGAGAAGGCCCCGACGCTGGTCAAGCGCCGTCTGGTGGATCTGGACGCCACCAAGCTGTTCGAAATCTACTTTTATGACAAGGAACCCCTGACCCCGGAGGTGGATGAGGCCATGACGGCCTGGATCCGGGAACATGCCGCCGAATACGACGTGGTGGTGGCCGCCGACTTCGGCAACGGGCTGATTTCCCCGGCCATGGTCAAGGCCTTATGCGAACACTCCCGTTTTCTGGCGGTCAACACCCAGATCAACAGCGGCAACCGGGGCTATCACGTCATCACCCGCTATCCGCGGGCCGATTTCGTCTCCCTCAACCAGCCGGAGGTGCGGCTGGCCGCCCACAATCGCCATGATCCGCTGGAAAAGGTCACTCTGGATATCGGTCGCAAGGTCCACGCCCGGCACATGGCCATCACCCTGGGGCCCGAGGGAGCCCTTTTCATGGATACCGCCAGCGGTACGCCTTTCAAGGTGCCTGCCCTGGCCACCAAAGTGGTGGATATCATCGGTGCGGGAGATGCTTTTCTCTCCCTGTCCGCCATCGGGGTTGGCGGCGGGCTCGATCCCGATCTCGCCGCCTTTCTGGGCAGCGCCGCCGCCGCTCTCGATGTGCAGATCGTCTGCAACCGCGAGGCGGTGACGCCGGTGTCGCTTTATAAATACATCACCACCTTATTAAAATAAATTTTTTGACTTTCAATATTTTATCTTTTAAATATCAAAAAAAGGAAATGTTCTGTCCGTTGACTTTGACGTTTTTTAAAAAACCTCGACAGACAAAGTCAAAGGACAGAACATTTCCTTTTTTTGATACTTAGAAGATTACATATTGAAAGTCAACGGATAGACCCGCAGGGGCTGGCTCTTGCCTTTGGCAGCCACATCCACCGGTTCGCCGAAATGCCAACGCCCCGGATGCACCCGCTGCCAGACCCGCTCCGAAACCCAGACCTCGCCGCCCGGCGTGTTGTCGCAAATCCGCTTGCCGGTGTTGACCGTATCCCCGATCACGTCGTACAGCTTGACCCCGCTGCTGCCGATCAATCCCTCCACCAATTCGCCTTCGTGTACCCCCACTCCGGCGGACAACCCGTACCCCTTGAGAAAATCGGATACCACCGGACGCAGACTTTTAGCCACCCGCAACGCCTCTTCACCGTCGGGGAAAACCCCCATGATCTCGTCCGCCGTGTGTTTGACCTTGATGACATCGGCTCCGGACATGGCCTTTTCCACCACGTCGAAATAATCATTGAGCAGCTTGACCACCTCCACCGGGGAATGGGATTCACTCCACCGGGTGAAACCCCGCACATCCATGAACATCACCCCACGCCACTGGCGCTTCAACGCCAGACGCTCCTCCATGCCGTCAACCGCCTCTTTCAGCAAACGCGGTCCCAGAAACCAAGAGGCGTAAATGCGTAACTCTCCGGCAGTCTCTTGCAAAATACGCAAAAAGCGCTGCGCCACCAGATTCGAGAAGCCCACCACCAGCCCCAGCAGCATGATGATGGCCGTCACGTAGACATGACTCACTTCCAGGAAGAATCCCTCGAAAGAGACAACCTTCCCCTTTTGAAGGTTCTCGAAGATGGCGTAGCAGACCACCACAATCCCGGTACGCGCCAGATGTTCCAGCAACAGGAAGCCCCCTTGCAGGGAGACCGGCCCTAAACGACGCCCTTCCTGGAGAAGACCGATGACTGCGGAAAAAGCCCAATAGGCGATGTAGTTGGGTACATGCAGGATCTCGATACCGTCTCGCAACAGCTCGGAGAGGGTGTAAAGCGCCGGACCGATCAGATTGCCGGCCAGGGGACGCCAGTGGCCCCGGTAGCGCCCCATGCCCAGATACCAGGCCTGTGCCAGACTGGAAAAGAGCAGGATCAGAATATCCGGCTCCGTCAGGTAGTCCAGGACATCCGGTTTGAGAAGCATTTCCAGGAAGATGTTGGCAATGGGGAAGTGGATGGCGTTGGTGAAGAGTTCTTGCAGAACAGCTCCTCTGGCGGTGCCGCGTAAACGGCTCTCCAGATCGATACCGGCGGTCACTACGGAATTCATGATGGCACGATCCTGTTAAGGCTCCTTTAAAGAAAACAAACCTGATTGCGCCCCCGCTCCTTGGCCTTGTAAAGGGCCTCGTCCGCGGCTTTTACCAGAGCGGCGGGGGTGGTCATGTCCACCGCTCCCCGGGTACCGTGGTAGACACCGATACCGATGGAGATGGTCACCCGCAAACCGTCGATGTCGAGGTCGGCCACCCGGGCGCGAAAACGTTCCGCCGCATCGAGGATACCCGGCATGACGGTATTGGGCATGATGACGCAGAACTCTTCCCCACCGTAGCGGGCGCAATAGTCCACGGTGCGGAAGAATCCCTGGGCGGTCTGAGCGATGGCCACCAGCACCCGATCACCCTGATCGTGGCCGTAGGTGTCGTTGAATTTTTTAAAGTGATCCACATCGAAAAGCAACACCCCGAAATCGAGACGGTAGCGGCGCGCCCGGTTGAACTCCTCCAGGATCACCTCGTCGAGACGCCGTCGATTGAGCAGACCGGTCAGGGCGTCGGTATAGGAGAGACGACGCAGTTTCTCCTCCAGTTGTTTCTCCTCGGTCACGTCGCGCAACAGCGCCGCCGAACCGATCTCCTGGCCTTCCGTGTCGTGAATGGTGAAGGCATAGAAGTTGAGCACCCGTTCGTTATAGACCAGGGTTCGGGGCATTTTCTCCCCGCGTCGTTGCAAAAACTCCCGCATGTATTCGGGATCGTCGATCAGCGTGAAAAAACCTTCGTCGGCGATGCGCTCCCGCGTTTTGCCCAACAGGCGTTCCGCCGCCGGATTGACCAGAGCCACGCCCCCTTGCCGGTCGGTGACCACGATACCTTCCAAAGCCCCCTGGATGATGATGTTGAGCTTGTCCCGTTCATCCATGAGGTTGCGGTAGGTATCCTGCAACTGGTTGGCCATGCGATTGAACAGGCTGGCCACCTCCGTCAATTCATCCTGACCGATCTCCGGCACACGGTGTTCCAGATTGCCGCCGGCGATGCGGTGCATGGCCTCGCTCATGCGCCCCATGGCCCGCGTTACGGACTGACGTACCAGCCAGAGCGCCAGCAAAAAGGCCGCAACCAGAAGCCCTATTGCCTGATTGGATTTCCAGAGGGTATCGGTAAGCGCGGACTTGGCAGCGGTAATATCCATATAGATTTCGAAGGCGCCTGAAAAACGCTCCCCATCCAGGATCGGAACATAAATTTCCGCCACATCCCGTTTCTGCCGCACCCCTTCGAGAGACGACTCGTCCTTGGAAACCGTCTTGGACCAGACCCTGCCCTTGGCGACATGTTCCTGGAAATAGGCGTGTCGATTCACCGTACCGGTCTCATCGGGAACCGTGGAGAGCAGAATCCGCCCGCCGGGGTCGAACAGACGAAACTTCATCACTCCGAAGGTGCGGGCAATCCCTTCCAGTTCAACCCTCAACGGCTCGGGAAAATAATCCGCTTCGGGAGGTGACAGCGGTTGGTTCTGCCGCAGACGGAGCGCCATGAAATCGGCCACCCGGATGGCCTGCCTTTCCGCATCCTTCTCCACCAGTCGCTCAAAAGAGGGGAAGGTGAAAAAGAGGGCATACAGCGGCAGAAAGACCACGCCCAGGAAAAAGAGCAGAAAGGGGGTGCGCAGAAATTTCTGTTTGAACATCGCCATGCCCTCTTGCACTGTGTATCGCGGATTTCTTTTTTTGGGATAGTATCATCTCCTTTGAACGCATGGCAGGAAATTTTCACTTGTTCCTATTTATCTATTTTTGTTTATTTTACTGAAAAGGTTCGAAAAATCAATGATGCGATTGGGAATTGATCTTGACAACACCTTGATCCGTTACGAGCAGGCCTTCGCCGCGTGCCTCCGAAAGAGTCGTTTACTGCCGCCTTCGCCCTTCGAAGAGTGGAGCAAAGAGAGGCTTCGGGATACCCTGCGCGGGCTTCCCGAAGGGGAAAGGGTCTGGCAGGAGGTGCAGGCGGAGGTCTACGGACCCGGACTGCACCAGGCGCAGTTGGCGCCCGGTGCGGCCTCCCTGATGCAAGCGGCCCGTGAACGGGGTGCGCCGCTTTTCATTGTCAGCCACAAAACCCGTTTTGCCGCGCGTGGCGCGGGTTTCGACCTGCGTCAGGCCGCCATGGACTGGATGGAGGGGCACGGTTTCTTTGCGGCGGAAGGTTTCGGTCTTCCCCGTGAGGCGGTCTTTTTCGAGGATAGCCGCGAGGCCAAGTTGCAGCGTATTCGCCAACTGGCCTTGAGCCACTTCGTGGACGATCTGCCGGAGGTGTTGGCAGACCCCGATTTTCCGCACGGGGTACAGCGCATCGGCTACCGGCTGGCGGGACAGGTTCCACCCGGTTGGTGGCATGTGTCCAATCTGGAAGAGGTGGTGGACCTCTGTTTCGGCCCGGAAGAGGAGCTGTTGGCCCGTGAACTGACGGGACGGCAGGCGGTGCGGGTCAAACCGGCGGGCGGGGGCGCCAACAACCGGTTGTTCCGGGTGGAGACGGCGGATGGGCCACGCGCCCTGAAACGCTATCCCCGCCAGGGGGAGGATGATCGGGACCGCATCGGGCATGAGATCGCCGCCTGCCGTTTTCTGCAGGCCCGAGGTGAAAGCCACGCCCCCCGGCTGCTGGCCGCGAATACCAATCAGGCCGCTGCACTCTTCGACTGGGTCGAAGGCGAGCCGCCGGTGGCGGATGAGGCTTTCCTGGAGGCGTTGCTGGCCTTTCTGAGCCGACTGCACGGCTGGCGCCGGCACCCGGAAACGGCCACGATTCCCCTTGCCTCCGACGCCACCCCTCAACCGGCGGCGGTGCTGGCCCAACTGCGTCGTCGCCGCGCCCGTTTCGACGCCGTTTCCCGGCTCAATCCGGAGCTGGACCGCTATTTTCGCGAGGAGTTCGATCCCCAGGTGGAGGCCTTGCTGAAACAGGGGGGATTCTCCGGGGAGAGTGTACCCCTGACCTTGAGCCCCTCGGATTGCGGCGTACACAACGCCTTGCGCCGCAGCGACGGGGAAATCGTCTTCGTGGACTTCGAGTATTTCGGCTGGGACGACCCGGTGAAGCTGACGGCGGACCTGATGCATCATCCCGGCGCGGGCTTCTCGGAGGGGCAACGACACCTGCTGAAACAGCGGCTCACCGCCCTCTACAGCGCCGACGACCCCGGTTTCGCCGCGCGACTGGAACAGCTATCGCCCGCCTTCGGGCTGATCTGGCAGTTGATCCGGCGCAATCCGCTGTTGCGGCAATGAGCCAGGATTCCTTCATGGTCCATTTCGATCCGGAGACTGTTCGCTCCGGGGGGATTCCAGGTCCAGCATGTTGTAAATCCCCTTCAGGAACACCTGAAAGCTGGGCGAAACATTTCTTTCCGGATCCATGACCTTGCCCAATTCACGGGAACCGGAAATTTTTTGATAGGCGGGAACCAACCTGCACAGAACCTGATGGGGGTTATCCAATTCATCGGGATTGCGATAGTGGCGTTTCTTCTGTGAAGAGCCCCATTTTGTTTGAAAAACCTGGTCCACGGCAGCCAGATCCCCAAGATGCCAGGACTCCAGTTCCCGACAAGCGATACGAACCAATACCCCTTCCTTGCCCGAAGCCTGACAGAGTCCCGATAACCGGTTTTTGATTACCCGACAATCGCCCGCATCCCGATCCCGAAGCACCACGAAACGGCAATCGGCATCTTCAAGCCAGCCACGAAGTTTTCTCGGAAGCTGCTTTTCCAAGTCTTGTTTGCCGTCGAATACAATAAAACGAATCGTGATCTCCGCCGGCAACAGTCGCGGCAATAATCCCTGAAGAAAATCACTGGCCGAAGGCTCCTCCAGAAACAGGACCAGTTGCCTGCTCACGGGTCCACTCCGGGAAAGAAGCCCTGTTTCCACAGGTAGCCCATGAGATCCCCTTCCGACATGAAAGCGGCCAGTTGCGCGTTATCCTGAGCCCGTCGCACCCGGGTATAGCCACGCTCCTTGCTCAACCAGAAGACCTCTTTCAGGGCCGCCGCATTGAGGAAATCGGGTGAATGGGTCGAAACGAACACCTGTCCGCCCGCGTTGGCATAGGCGCGGAACTCCTCGGCCAGTTCCCGAAGCAGCGAGGGATAGAGTTGATTCTCCGGTTCCTCCACACACAGCAGGGGATGGGGCTTGGGGTCGTGAAGAAGGGTCAGATAGGCCAACATCTTGATGGTTCCGTCGGAGACATAGCGCGCCAGGAACGGATCCTCGAAGGAGCTATCCTGAAAACGCAGCAACACCCGGCCTTCCTCGGTGGTTTTGGCCTCCACCCGCGAGATACCGGGAATGCGTCGGGAGAGTTTTTCCAATATGCGATCGAATACGGCACGGTGACGGGTGTATAGAAACTGGATCATCAGGGAAAGGTTTTCTCCTTCACGGGAGAGATGTTCGGCATAGCCGGCTTCCTGTTCGGGACGGGCGCGGTTGATATGGAAATCGGAGACATGCCAATTTTCGATCAGGTTGCCCAACTCCTTGACCACGGGGAAGCGTTCGAACTGGGCCAACCCCTTGATGGCCAGAATATCCGGCGATTTCAGGGTCTGCTCCTCCCGCTTGAGCAGCGATTCATCGATGACCTTGTCCAATTCATTGGTCACGGCATTGCCTTTGCCCTCCGAAAAATCGAGGAAATGCCAGGGCTGTCCATGGCTGCGACGGCGGTATTTCAGGATTTCCCGACGGACCAGGGGATTGCCGTTATTCTCATCAACGGAGAGAAAATAGGTGGCCAACGGGCCGTTGGCCTGAACACGGAATTTCAGCTCGATTTCGATGGGACCTTCCGCCCCCCGGCTGCGGACTTCCTGAAAACCGCGACTCCCGCCCAGGCGGGCCAGGGCGGTATGAACGTTGGTGGAAAAAGCCTCCCGCAGAAACCCGAAGACATTGAACAACGTCGACTTCCCGGTGCCGTTGGCCCCGACCAGGACGCAAAAACGGGGAATTTTCTTCAGCTCAATTTCCCGGAAGCATTTGAAGTTCTTGAGCCGGATGGATTCGATCTGCATGGCGCCAATAGTCCTTTCGGTTTCCCTGCACCGGTTGGGATTTAGCCGTCTCCCGAAGCTTCTGTTTAG